>PMBP01000504.1 GCA_003152975.1 Phycisphaerales bacterium
TTGTCCTGGCGGATGGCCTCGATCAAGTGGTCCCATTCGAGTTGATAGGGATTCGGCTCCGGCTGCGGGAACGCCCAGACCAGGTTGTTCTTGGCAAAATCGTGGCCTTTGTAGATCCGGCATTTGGCCGGGGTGTACATGTTGGTCGAAATCACCGCGGACCCTTTAATCCCATGGGCATAGCTGGCAAACTCGTAGAACGCACGATTGATATTACGGGCCTGCTGGAACAGCTTGGTTCCGTCGGCAAAAGTATATTCAACATCGTACATATCGAAATTTTGATCCACGCAGTCTCCGCGATAACACCGGGCTCCCGACCCCTGCGCCCGGACCGGCCAGCTACCCTTCATCCAGCAGCATTCGTCCACATTGTGCGCGACATAGTCCTGCATCAGCCCACCGCTGGCCCAGAAAAAGCCCAGGTAATTCCGGATCTGCCAATGCAGCTCGCTTTGATTGGCGGGTCTGGGCCCGACAAATCCCGCTGGCCCCTGCTGCCGGTAGGTCCGCATCGTGATCAGGTCCCCGATCTGGCCGGATTGAATTCGATCGTAGAGCTCCCGGCGGGCGCTGCAATGGCGGCACATCAGTCCCACGCCGACCTTCAGGTTTTTCTTCTTCGCCTCTTCGCCAAGCTCAAGCATCCTGCGGGTGGTCGGTCCATCGACCGAGACCGGTTTTTCCATGAAGACATGGATCCCTTTTTGGATCGCGTATCGGAAATGGACCCAGCGAAACGCCACCGGCGTCGTGAGAATCACGACATCCCCCGGCCGCAGGCAGTCCATCGCCTTCTGATAGGCGTCAAACCCGATGAACCGCCTCTCCTGAGGAACATCCACTTGCGTTTTGTCATGCCCCGACACCCAACTGTCGGCCGATCCCCCAGTTCGGGGTTCGTTGGCCGCCTCGATCAGGCCATCATAGCTTTTCTGCAGCCGATCCTCGAAGATATCCGCCATCGCGACCAGCCGGACCGGGCTCTTTCGGGTCGCCATCGCGTTGGCCGCAGCGCTGGACCCCCGTCCCCCGCATCCCACCAGGGCGATCCGGATGGCGTTATCCTCTCCCGCGAACGCCCTCGACGACAGGGTCGACAGGAGAACCGACGAAGCGGTTATCTGGCTGGTGGTTTTCAAAAACGCCCGTCGCGACATTTCGTTGGTTACGATTGGATTCATCCGGGTTCCCATCCTATTTCAATCGAATTTGAATATCAGCTTGTCCTCGGGTTTCCACGAAGAATACCCATCGCTATTATATCCGACGGTTCGCGCGAAACAACCCATCGGATTGTGGTCGGTCAATAGTCAATTCTCCAATAATTCCCCCGAAATCATCCAGCATCCTCTTGACCCCCGCCGCCAATGTGATACCATACTCCCGTTCAATCAATCACCCATTCAGGAGACAATCATGATACAGTACAGACGATGGTTTTTGGGCGTTGCGATCGGGATCGCGTTCCTGTCCGGTTGCGGCCAGGTCCAACAGGGCGCCTCGAAAAGTTCCGCCCCGCAGGTCCTCTTCGATTACCACGAAACGAAACTGGCCAACGGCATGGATGTCGTCACGCTCGAGGACTTTTCCTGCCCGATCGTGGCCGTTCAGGTCTGGTACCATGTCGGCAGCAAGAACGAACGCCCCGACCGCCAGGGTTATGCCCACATGTTCGAGCACATGATGTTCAAGGGCACCGACCGCGTTGGCCCGAAGGATCATTTCTCGCTGATCAATCAGGTCGGCGGCGAGGTCAATGGCTACACCAGTTTCGACCGCACGGTCTATGTCCAGACCCTCCCGGCCGACCAGCTCGAACTGGCCCTGTGGCTGGAGGCCGAGCGGATGTCGTTCCTCAAGATCAACCAGGAGGCCTTCGACACCGAACGCAAGGTCGTCGAAGAAGAGCTCCGCATGGGCCAAAACCAGCCCTACGGAACCCTCTGGAAAAAATCCCTGGCCGGTATCTTTCAGGTCCATCCCTACCGCTGGATGCCGATCGGCCAGATCGCCGACCTCCGGGCGACCAGCGTCGCCGACTTGCGGGATTTCTGGATCCGTAATTATGTTCCCAACAATACCGTTCTGGTCATTGTCGGCGCCGTCCCCCACGACAAGGCCCAGCAACTGGCCCGCAAGTACTTCGAGTGGATCAAACCCCAGCCCCACCCCGAGCCGGTCCGGATCGTCGAGCCGCCGCTGAAGGCCGCCAAGTCCATCACCATTTCCGACGAAAACGCCCCCGCCCCGATGGTCAACATGGTCTGGCGGACCGTGCCGACCGGCCATCCTGACGAGGCCCGCCTTGAACTGCTCGGCGAGATCCTCGGCGGCGGCCAAAGCAGCCGATTGTACCTCGATCTGGTCTCCAAAAAACTTTGGGCCGTGGGGGCTTCCGCTAGCACCTGGAATCTCGAGCAGGATGGGCTGTTGTTTTTCCAGATTATCCTGTCCGATACCGGTGAGCCGGAAAAAGTGATCGAGGCCATCAAGGGCCACATTCAGGATATCCAGAAAGACGGCGTAACCGAGCAAGAATGGACAAAAGCTCGCAACCAGAAGCTCAAGGGCCTGGTCACGCAGAATCTGGAAGTCGATAGCAAGGCCCAGGCCCTCGGAGCGGCCGCCGTCGAAAAAGGTAGCCCCGCCCGCGCCAATTCCATTCTCAGCGAGGTTCAGTCGGTCACGCGCCAGCATATCCAGGAAGCGGCCCGCAAGTATCTGTCCGAGGATCGCGTCATCATCTTCGATGTCAAGAAAAACGATCGTGGCATGCAGGCCGGCGAGAGGGACAAAGAAGACATGGCCGTCGCCGCTCCCGAAACGCAGGCCCCGCCGCCCGGCCGTGCGGGAACCGTTCGCCCCGCCGACTTTCCCGCCCAGGCCCCCATGGGCCAACTGGTCAAGTCCGAGCCGCAGAAAAAGTATGACCAAAAGGTCCTGCCCAACGGCCTCAAGGTCCTCGTCGTGCCCAACAATGAGGTCCCCTTCATCAGTGTCTCGCTGGGTATCCTCAACGGCGGCTGGACCGAGGCCAAGACCGGTGCGGCCAACATGACCCTTGAGATGCTTACGCTTGGCACCCAGCCCCACACCGATGAGCAAATCGCCCGCGAACTGGAAACCTACGCCATCTCTCTGGGCGGTTCGGCCAGCATCGATTCCTCGACGGTCTATGCCAACTGTCTGCCCGAAAATCTGGATCGGGCGATGATCCTGATGGCCGAAGTCGTTCTCGAACCCTCTTTCCCCAAAGAACCCTTCGATCGCCTCCAGAAACAGATTCTCACCGGGCTGGCTATCGACTCCGAATCGCCTCCGTATCTGGCCGATCGCGAGCTTCGCCGCCGCCTCTACGGCAACCACCCCTATTCCCGCACCGCCACCGGCGAGGTTGCGGATGTCCAGGCCCTCACCCCCGACGACCTCAAGGGCTGGTGGCAGGCCAATGCCCGCCCGGACCAGGCAATCCTGATCTTCGCCGGCGACATTTCCGCCGACAAGGCCGTCGCTCTGGCCGCCAAATCATTCGGCGCCTGGAAACCGGCCGCAGATCAGAAGACCCCTACCCTTCCGGCCATTGTTGCCCCGGCCAAGACCGAGATATTTCTGGTCGATATCCCCGGCGCCAAGCAGTGCCAGATCCGCGTCGGCCAACCCGGCATCACCCGCAAGGACCAGCCCGACTACTTTGTCAGCCGTCTGGTCAGCGATTACTTCGGCGGCAATTTCCACAGCCGCCTCAACGACAGTTTACGGGTCCAGAAAGGCCTGACCTACGGCTCTCACGGCGGCTACGGTGCCCAGCGGTTTGCCGGCCAGTTCAATATCAGCACCTTCACCAAGAATGAGTCGGCCGCCGCCGCCGTCAAGGCCATCTTCGAGGAAATCGAAAAGCTCCGGACCGTGGCCCCGGACGAAAAGGAATTGTCCCGTACTAAGAGTTTCATGGCCGGCAGTTTCGTCCGCAACCGCGAAACCCCCCAACAGGTTGCTGGCGATCTGTGGCTGGTCGAATCCAACGCATTGGGCAACGATTACTTCGAGCGGCTCCTGTCCATGGTCGCCGCGACCACCGATGCCGACTGTTTGGCCCTGGCCAAAAAGACCCTCAACCCCGACAAGATGATCGTCGTCGTGGCCGGCGACGCCTCTGTCCTCAAGGCCGACCTGGAATCCATTGCCCCTGTAACCGTGGTCACCCCCGAAAAACCCAAACCGACGGCTTCGCGGTAAAACACCCGATTTTCATTGGGTATGATGAGCCAACAAAAAGCCCTGTGAGGAAACCTCACAGGGCTTTTTGAATAGTCAATAAACAATTTGCAATTATTTGTGCCGATAAATCTCCCACCCCATGTAGGTGGACAGCGCCTCGGTGATCGCGTCGGCCCTGCGGCTCAGGTTCACAGCCACATGGTGCTCGAATCCCATCACGCACACATACTGCAGCAGTTGTTGCAGGTTGGGAATCTGCATCACGCCGTAGCCGCCGAAGGTATCCAGCCCGTCGCTGGTGAACTCGCCCTCGCCCACATAGCCGCGGATCACGCCCTCGATATCGTCGGTCGTCGTCCGCAGGAAGGTCGCCTCGTTGGGCGCGATCCGCCCGACGATGGTCCCGTAGGTGTTCTCTTTGCCCACCGACCCGGCGATGATCTCCTGGTAGTCCATCTTCGACGAGGAGAAAAACGACTTGGGCACATTGCTGCAATGGAACAGCACGCACTTGTCGTCCTCGTCGCCGTAGTTGTTGTTCCAGTCCAGCAGCGCGCTGGGACCCTGCGATGCCAGTTGCAGGATGTACATCCCCAGTAAGCCCGTTATGTCCACCTCGCAGGCGCTGGGCATCAGCGACTGGCTCATCATGCTCATCACCGTGCACGAGGTGATCCCGAAGAATTCCTGCAAACTTGTCCAGCACTGGATCGCCGTGCCGTCCAGCTCGAGGTCTTTAACCCACCGATCCACGACCACGCCGAACTTGGCCATCCGGAATAAGGAGTCGGCCGGAACGCCCTGGGTCGAAACATACTTCTTGATCGACTCAAGTTTCCGTTTCACCGCTGCGTCCTTGTCGGCCAGCCGCTCGGTCCGCCCGAAGATTTCCGACAGGTCGATTGTCTCGACCGTGATCCCGTACTGTTCGAGCAGCTTCTCGCTGTACCGAACGGTATTGAACGCACCCGTCCGGGCCCCGATGGCGCCAAAGCGGACATTCTGCAAGCCCCGGACGATCCGGCAGACCGACGCGAAGCTGTCCAGCTCGGCTGCGAACGCCTTCGATTTGACGCCCATCGTGTGGCCCCGCGTCAGCGTAAACGGAATCCCCGCCTGCCGCAGGTTGTTGCAGACGCTGATCTTGCCGCAGAACGAGTCCCGCCGGTCGGCGTTGGTCATCCGGCTCGGCGTATCCGGCTCGGCCTGGACCAGGATCGGCACCTGCAGGTCGCATTGCTTGATCGATTCCAGCACGCCCTTCTCGTCGCCGAAGTTCGGCAGCGTGACGATCACCCCGTCGATCTTGTCGGCCTGCTGGGCGATCAGCGCCGCGCATTTTTTGGCGTCCTCATAGCTCTCCACCGCCCCGTACTTGGTGTCCTTGTCCCCGAGGACCACCGCGCCGTAACCGCCCTTTTTCAGGACCTCCAGGATATCCTTCCGTCCGGTCTGTGCCAGATGACCCGGAAAGAATCCCCGGTTTCCCACGATGACCGCGAAGGTCGTTTTTGCCTGTGCCATAAAGTGCTCCTTTATCGTTGGCCGTAATATGCGTCTGTTCCGTGTTTGCGTAAATAATGTTTATCCAAAAGCGTCTGCGAAATCGGCGGCTGTTGCGGGCAAATCGTGATTGTCGCCGCCGCGATCTTGGCGACCTCCTCCAGCGTGACCATCGCCTCGACGGCCGAAGCGGCGTCCTCGCCCCACGAAAACGGCCCATGCCCCGCCACCAGCGCCGCCGGAATCTGCAACGGGTTCAGCTTTGAGAACCGCCTCACGATCACCCGTCCCGTGTTCAATTCGTACTCCCCGCGGATTTCCTCATCGGTCATCCGATCCGTTACGGGTATTTCTCCATAGAAAAAGTCGGCATGTGTCGTCCCGAAGCACGGAATCCCCCGGTGGGCCTGCGCCCATGCCGTCGCCCACGGGCAATGTGCGTGGCACACCCCGCCGATATCCGCGAATCGCCGGTACAACTCCAGGTGCGTTGGCGTATCCGACGACGGGTTCAGTTCGCCCTCGATGATCCTGCCGTTCAAATCGAGAATCACGATCTGGTCCGGCGTGAGCGTCTCGTACGGAACGCCGCTGGGCTTGATCGCCACCACGCCGATCGAACGGTCGATCGCGCTGACATTGCCCCAACTGTAGATCACAAGCTTCCGCTCGTTGAGCTCCAGGTTCGCCCGGCAAACTTCCTCTCGTATTCCTTCGTACATTACCGCCTCATATTCGATGGAGGGACCCGCTCCGTCGGGTCCGTTGTCATTCCCGCGAAAGCGGGAATCCAGTTTGTTTTTATATTTTGTGTTTCTAATTTGTTTAGAATTTAGAAATTAGTGCTTAGGATTTACTTATTCGCTGCTTCCTTGATTGCCAGCAAATCCTTCATCACATTCCCCAGCCGTCCGGCATAGTCCTTCGTTCCAAAGGCGTCGTGCAGTTGTTTGTACAGCGGATAAATGCTGGCATATACGGCCTTGTTTTCCGCGATCGGCCGATAGGTCTTGTTCTTGACGCCGCACATCACCGCCTGCGCCTCGGCGAAGCTGTCGTAGCCGTCCGCGGCTTTGCCCGCCGCCACCGCCCCGCAGATCGCCGAACCCAGCGCGCAGGTCTGTGCCGACCGCGACACCTTCATTTCCCGCCCCGTAATGTCCGCATAAATCTGCATCAGCATCGGGTTTTTCTCCGCGATGCCGCCGCAGTTGATCACCTCGCGGATCGCGATGCCGTATTCCTCGAAGCGGTTGATGATCGTCAGTGCCCCAAAGGCCGTCGCCTCGATCAGGGCGCGATAGATTTCCTCCGGCCGCGTGTGCAGCGTCTGTCCCAGCAGCAGGCCCGTCAGCCGCGGATCGACAAGGATCGTGCGGTTGCCGTTGTTCCAGTCGCGCGCCAGCAGGCCGTGCGCGCCCGGCTTCTGCTTCGCGGCCGCGGCGGCCAGCGCCTCGAAGCGCGCGTCCGTCGTCCGCCCATAGGTATTCGGCACAAGGTGGTTGACGAACC
>PMBP01000317.1 GCA_003152975.1 Phycisphaerales bacterium
GAAGGAAATGTATGACCGTGCCAAACAGGTCAATGACGCCGTCGCCCAATACATCGAGCAATCCAAGCTGGCGGCCCCCATCACCGAGGCCCAGGAGCTGGCCATCGACGACGGAAAGCCGGCGGACAAGATGAGCATCAGCGGCGGCGGCCATGGTGTAAAGTTCGAATGTCCGGGAGATCGTGGGATCCTGAAGGCGGTCAAGATTTACGGTTCTCGCTATGGCGCCGCTGAGGCCCCCAAGGGATTCTTCCATGTCTGGGTATGTGACGACCAAAACAAGGTCTTGAAGGATTTCATTTTCCCTTACGGCAAATTCGTCCGGGGGCGGGAGAGATGGGTTGTTCTGCAAACTGAGGCGTTGGAGGTTCCGAAACAGTTTATNNGTACGCCGATTTCAATCCTGGACAAAGTAACGGCGTCTATGTTTATTACGACAAAGAATCTTCCGGGAAATCATTGCATGGTTTACCCACAACGGAATCAAAACTCTTCGACAAAGGCGACTGGCTGATTCGGGCAGTCATTTCCGGATCCGGAAATATCCAAACCGAATCAAGCCAAGGCACAAGCAAAGAAGCCAAACTCGAAGCGGAAAAGTTTCGCGCCCAGGCCTGGCAATTATGGAATCAGCAGAAATTCGCCGAGGCCGAGCCGTTGTTCCAGCAGGCCCTTGAAAAGGATCCGACCAACACCAAAGCCTGGAACGGATACGGTTGGACACTGTTTAATCTGGGCCGTCCTGATGCGGCCAAAGAGGCCTTTACCAAATGCATCGAACTCGATTCGAAACAAGGCGCGGCATGGAACGGGCTGGGTTGGATCGCCAAGGGCCAGGGGAAGGTCGATGAAGCCGTTCAGAATTGGGAACAGGCCCTCAAGGTCCTGCCCAACGGGACAGCGGCGATGAACGGCCTTGCGATGACTTATATGGAAAAGCAGGATTATGCCAAGGCCGCACAGGTATATCAACGGTGGTTGAAGGTCGAGCCCAACAGCCCCGACGCCAAGGCCGGGCTGGAAAAGGCCCAGGGTCAGATATCCAAATAGACTCAGCGGATTTAGGAATTGATGCGAATCGCAGATTCATCCGGTTCCGGTCAATTGCGGTGGGTGGTACTGCTGCTATCCGTAGTGGTTGTACTACCCACCGTATGTCTGTTGTGGTTCATGATGCAGGCCATGCGAAATGAGCGGCTGGCCGTACGGCAGAAGTTGATCGATGTCTATAGCGGACAGTGGGATTCCTTCACGCAGCGATTGAATGAGACCGTTTGGAAACCCTATGCGTCACAGATCGAGCAGTTCGCCTCAAAGGGCAACGGGCCCGAACTCGTTTCGTCCATCGCCGGCGCCGTGCAAAGCGGTTGGACCTTTGGCGAAGGGGTCATCGTTTATGATTCCGCCGGGAAGGCGGTGTATCCGATCGCGGCCGAACCGGCCGAGGAACCCGTCGAGATGCCGGAAGGATTCGATGCGGCGCAGAATCTCGAATGGGTCGAACGGAACGCGACCGAGGCCCTGAAATTCTATACGGAAATCGCCGCCCAGACTAAGGACGACTACACCTGGCGACGGGCCGCACTTGGGCAGGTTCGCTGCTATCGGATCCTGGGCGACTCAACTCGCGTCGAATCCATTTGCCGAACAATTGCGTATGATCCTCAACGACCCCCAGTCGGTTCTGCCGCTGTTCATCTGATGGCCCAGACCCGACTGTTGCTGACCGAGATCGCACAGAATCCAACTACGGCCGTGGTTGAGTTCCTCCAATCGGCGCTGGACTACAATCCCCGATCGCCCGTTTGGTTACCGATGGATTCCTCGACACGAATTTTTTTGCTCTCCAGGGCGATTGATCTTGCGGGGCCGTCGGGCCCGTTGGATCCGGGCAAGGCCGCCGAATTCCGCCAGCGGGCTGTTGCTTTGCTGAAGGCCGAAGAGATGGCCGATGCGGCCGTGCGGCAATACCCCTCCGCCGATCGATTGTCGGCCTGGACATCGGGAACCTTCCACCGATTGGCCGAACCGGGACAGGTTTATGCCTTCATGTATCGAGGAACCGCAACAACGCTGGTGATCCTCGGAGCGGTTGGCTCTCTCGGGGAGTCTTTTGAAGCAGAGAAGTCGGTCTTAAATAGCCGTGATATCCAATTACGAATCCTCGATTCCGCAAACCGACCAGTGACCAGCTCCGCTCCGGAGGGTTCGCCGCTAATGACGGCTTCGCTGGGTTCGTTCTTTCCGGATTGGACCGCCGAGTTGTACCTGGCCGACGGGGATTTCTTCGACAAGGCGGCCCAGCGGCAGGTATCGCTGTATTTGTGGGGCGGGATTCTCGTCATTATCGTCATGTTGCTGGCCGGGGCGCTGGCCATTCAGAGCGTCGGGCGGCAGATTCGTCTCAATCGGCTCAAGAATGATTTCGTCGCGACGGTCACGCACGAACTTAAGACCCCTCTGTCGTCGATGCGGATGCTGGTCGATACCCTGCTTGAGGGGCGCACCCGCGACGCGCAGCAGGTCCGCGAATATCTCGAACTGATCGCGCGGGAAAACCAGCGGCTCAGCCGCATGATCGATAACTTCCTGACCTTCTCGCGGATGGAACGCAACAAGCAGGCCTTTACGATACAATCATGTCCTCCCGCCCAGATCGTCCGATCGGCGGTTGAGGTGGTCGAAAACCGCTTTGAACAGGCGGGTGTGAAGTTCACACAGGATATCGAATCCGATATTGCGGCAGTGTCGGCCGATCCGGACGCGATGGTGATGGTCCTGGTCAACCTGTTGGATAATGCGTTCAAATACACCTCCTCAGACAAACAGATTTCCATTCGGACATATCGGGAATCATCGCGAATCTATTTTGAAGTGAAGGATAACGGCCGGGGAATGACCCGCAAGGTGATGCGGAGGATTTTCGACCGGTTTTACCAGGCCGACCCGCATCTGAATCGTACGGCCGAGGGTTGCGGGCTGGGACTGAGTATCGTGCAGTTTATCGTCAAGGCGCACGGGGGCCGGATCCTCGTCGAAAGTACGCCCGGCGAGGGCAGCACTTTTACCGTCTCCCTGCCGGCGGTCGCCGCTAAATCCGATAGCGGCTTGAACGGGAGTTGAAAGAGGTCCAATCATGGAAACCGTCCTGATCATAGAAGACGACCCGACGATGCTTCGGGGGCTCAAGGACAATTTCGAGTACAAGGGCTTCAAGGTCATGACCGCCTCCGACGGCGAAGCGGGGCTAAACAAGGCCCTCAATGACCAGCCGGACCTGATCATACTGGATATCATGCTGCCGGTAATCAACCGCTACGAGATATGCCGGATGATCCGCGAGCAGAAGCTTGATATGCCGATCCTGATGCTCACGGCCAAGGGGCAGGAGTCGGATATCGTTTTGGGCCTGAATCTGGGCGCCGACGACTACATCACCAAGCCCTTCAGCATCAAGGAGTTGCTGGCCCGGGCCAACGCTTTTCTGCGAAGACGGCGGCAACAGGAGACCGCGGCCTACGAGTTCGGCGAGTTTCGGCTGGATACCGAGGCGATGACCCTGACACGCAAGGGAAAAGAAATCGAGCTATCGCCCAAGGAATTCAAACTGTTGGAATACTTTCTCAAGCGGCCCGGCCGGGCCCTGACACGGGATGATATTCTCAATGCGGTGTGGGGATACGATTGTTTCGTGACGGCGCGAAGCATCGACCGATTCGTCAACACCCTTCGGGCCAAGATCGAAAAGGACCGGCACAACCCCCGCTACATCCTGACGGTCCGCGAGATCGGTTACAAGTTCGAGCCGGAGGAGTTGGAGGAATAAAGCCGGCATTGCATATTTCCCTGGGGCGGATGTGATTTTACATCCATCGGTTGTTCTGGATTCCCGCTTTCGCGGGAATGACAACGATGTTCATCCTGGATCGCTCGGATTACTATTTCTTTCGCTGTTCCTGCTGCTCGCGGGCGGTGGCCTTTTTCAGCGTGCGTTTTTCCCGCCAGGTCAAACTCTGAATTCCGCTGGCGTGGACCTTGTCGAGGATCCGATCGACCTCCTTGCGAAGCCGCGATTCCTCGTCGAGGCGTTTTTGCCATTTGCCGGTAGATTTTTTCACGCGTAACCGATCCATCCACGGCCGCCAGACCAGATACACGGCCCCCGCCGCCATTCCGGCCAGATGGGCCGCTTCGCCGCCGGCATTTTGGCCGCCAAGGAAATTCAGCACGCTGAACACCACCAGCAAAATCGCCAGCACCGACAGCGGCATCGGGAAAATGCCCATGACATAGACCCGCAGGTTCGGAAACAGAATCGCCCCAGCGGCCAATAGGCCGTAAATCGCACCCGATGCCCCCACCATGACCCCGACCCCCAAAACGCGAAAGATCACCAAAAGCGTGTACAGAATCCCCCCCGCCGCCCCGCAACCCAGATAAAAGAAGGCAAACCGACGGCTGCCCCAGACCTGTTCGAGCATCGGGCCAAAAAAGAACAGGACCAGCATGTTGAAGAAGATGTGAAAGAATCCGTCATGGAGGAACTGGTAGGTGATCGGCCGCCAGAGCTGGATCATGTACCAGCCGGAGATCGGCAAGACGGCCAGGTACTCCTCGCACAGTTGCTTGAACGAAGGAATCATAAAGGAGGGAATAAAGATCAGAACATTCAGAATCAGGAGCCATCGGACAACCGGAGTCACTGAAGGAAAGAGATTCTGCAGGGCCGCACCAAAGGATGATTGCGGCGGATCCTGACTATATTGGCGATCGTAAAAACCCATTGTGCCTCTTTTGCCCTATCCAAACGAAACGGATTATCTTACAATGAAATCATCGGCTAAAACCGGCCGATCCATCAGGACCACTATAGCGAAACAGACGGACCTTTTCAATCGGAATCGCATGGGCACATGGGACTATCTTCGGGAAGACCTGGACCGGCGGCGGCAGGAGCATCGGCTGCGGAAAACGGTCTCTATCGATTCGGCCCAGGGGCCCGTCGTGCGGATGGAGGCGGACGGAAGCGAGAAGATCCTGTTTTGCAGCAACAACTACCTGAATCTGGCCGAAGACCCGCAGGTCCGAGCGGCCGTCCATGAGTCGATCGACCACTACGGCGTCGGCTCGGCGGCGTCGCGGCTGATCAGCGGAACGATGGCCCCCCATGCGGAATTGGAGCGAACATTTGCCGCGTGGGTCCATGCCGAGGCATCGTTATTTTTTTCCTGCGGATGGATGGCCAATCAGGCCGTGTTGCAGACCCTGCCGCAAAAAGGTGATCTGGTCCTCATCGACCGGCTGGATCACGCATCGATCCTCGACGCTGTTGAGGTCGGGGACGCCCGCTTCAAGAGTTATCGGCATAACGATCTGAATCGGCTGGAGGCCCTCCTGACCGAGCCGGGATACCATCGGCGGTTCATCGTGACCGAATCGGTTTTTTCGATGGACGGCGATACGGCCGATCTGGCCGGCTTAGTTGAGTTGAAAAAGCGATACGGGGCGATCTTGATCGTGGACGAGGCCCATTCGATCGGATGCATGGGGCCGACGGGCGCCGGCCTTGCCGAGCAAATGGGGCTGTTGGAACAAGTAGATATCTTCGTCGCGCCGCTGGGGAAGGCCTTCGGATGCGGAGGGGCAATCGTTGCCGGGCCGCAGGTGGTGATCGACACGTTGGTCAATTGCGCCCGGCCGTTTATCTTCACGACGGCGCCGTCGCCGCTGATCGCATCGGCGGCACTGGCGGCCCTGGAGATCATCCGCAGCCAGCCGCAACGGCGGCAGCAACTGGCTGCCAATGCCCGGTACCTTCGGGAACGATTGGTTAGCGCGGGCTTTGATATCGGCCCATCAACCACGCATATCATTCCGCTGATGATTGGCCCCTCGGATGCGGCTGTACGGATGTCGGAAGTATTGTATACCCGAGGATATTTCGTCGCGGCCATTCG
>PMBP01000060.1 GCA_003152975.1 Phycisphaerales bacterium
ATCGGTAACACATGGGGAGGAAAACAGAATTCACAGTGATAAAGCCAATGAATGGGAGAATGAACATGAAAGTAAAATCGATATGCAAGTATGTTTTGGCTATTGCCCTTTTCGCGCTGGCGGCTTTTATGAACGGCTGCCATGGTGTTCAGTGGTAGATTGTTTTAGCGATGGTCGCAACGGTAGTAACGATCAAAAAGAATAATGGCCGGGATAGAGGGTTGCGTCGTATAGAGAACTGCGATCATGGCTCTGACGGGTGCGGCGCCGGCGCTGGACATAACCCGACCGTGACGGGCACAAGTCATGCAATCATCGAGGGTGTCTGTCTCTGCCAATATCGAGGATAGCAGATTTGTGGCAATGGGCCCGAGAAATATCAAGACCTGATGAATAAAGGAAAAATCGATGGAAAAAAGGGCAGGCCTGTGGATTGATCATAAAAAGGCCGTTATTGTAACAATTACAGATCAAGGGGAAGAAATAAAACAAATACTATCTCATGTTGAAAGACAACTCCACCGGTCCGCCGATTCGCGGCCCGGGGGGCCGTTTGAATCCCAGTCGGTCCCGGCGGATGATCGCCGCAATCACAAGTTCACGGGGCTCCTCAATGGCTTTTACGATGAGGTATTATCGAGTATTCACGAGTCCGAATCGATTCTGATCTTTGGCCCGGGTGAGGCAAAAGGCGAACTACAAAAATGGGTCGAACACAAAGGACTCGGTGGACGCATCGTGGGCGTCGAAACGGTTGACAAGATGACCGGGCCGCAGGTTGCCGCCAAAGTTCGGAAGCACTTTTCGGTAGAGAATTCCCCCGGTCCCAAACGAAACCCTCAAAGAAAGGAAGATGATATGAGTAAGAACAGCAACAAGCCCAATTCCTCGCCAGTGTCAGCGATCCAGCAGCCAAAAGCGATACAAGTGGTAGCGCCCCAGCAGCCGAAGATTACACCGGCTTTAGCGCCACAGCAGCCCAAAACGACGCAAGCGGTAACGCCCCAGTCCATCCGGGATGTTCCTCGGACCTCCAGGCCGGCCCCAACCGCCGCGGCGACTCACGACGAGATCGCCAAACGGGCTTACGAGATTTACGCCAAGAAGGGTGGCCGGCAAGGCGATTCGGAACAAAACTGGAAGCAGGCCGAGCAGGAACTGAAGAAATAGGGCAGGGCGGCCGCGGCCCTGCTTTGGCATCCGGTTTATCCGCTGCATTTTCTTGAGCGTGACATGTCCACGGCAGGACCGTACACGCAAGGATAATAAGAAATATGTCCCATAATCGCCTCCCGTTATAACGGATCCGAGTCGTCCAAACATACCGTTCCTATCGGGGCTGGTTTTCAATAAATCAGAACATGACGGCTTGATTTCCTAACGCGTGTTGCCCTTGATCGCGGGGATTCGATCCCAGACGCTGGCGGTTCCATGGGCCGCATCTTATTCCTCAACCGGATATGCCGGAGGCTTAGCTGTGTTCATGGTTTGATCGTGGCTAAGGAAATCGGTGTGATGGGTCGATCCGCTGCGGCCTGGCTGACATCCCGGGTCGTAAAACGGATGTACGGAAAGCATTCCGGGATGAACGAGTTCCAGACGCCGTGACGGCTCCAGACCCAACCGCCGGAGTCTTTCGCCGGCGGCGCTTCCTTGTATTGATTGAAGCGGGAGAAATCCATGCGCCAGACATCGCCCTCCGGCGCCGACAAGCTCAACTCGCTGATTGCCGCAAGCGCCCCGAAGTTCTTGCTGACCCCGTCAATCTCTACCGACGCAACCATCCCTTCCCTTTCAATATCGAGAGCCCCTGTCAATTCAAAAAAAGCCCTTATCATCATAAATTGAAAATTGAAATTAGAAAATCGAAAATTCCCCAAGCATTTCTTCCACCATCTCCATCGGCAGCCCCATCACATTCGTAAACGACCCCTCGATCCGCTCGACGAATTCGTCGCCGCATTCCTGGATCCCATAGGCGCCGGCCTTGCCTTCCCAGTCGCCGCTGCGGATGTGCGCCTCGACCTGCGCATCGGTCAGCGCCCGCGGAATCACCACCGTCACCGCCCCACGCACCCGCTCGATGGCCCGGTCCCGCCACACCAGCGCCAACCCTGTGATCACTTTGTGCGGCGCCGAAAACAGCTTCCGCACGATCCGCCGCGCGTCATCAGCGTCGGCGGGTTTGCCGATAATGTGCCCGTCAAAATCCACAACCGTGTCGGCCCCCATCACCAGCCGCTGGGGCCGCCGCGCCGCCACCTCCGCCGCCTTGGCCAGCGCCAACTTCATACAGTATCGTTTGCTATTGATACCGTCGATGGGAAATTGCGACTCATCAACCGTTGACGGGTCCACCTCAAACCGATACCCCGCCCGCGCCAGCAACTGGCGCCGCCGCGGTGACGCCGACGCCAGCACGAATTCGGGCATTCGGGATATTATTTTGTCTTTTCGGTCGGCCATACCTGTGTCTTGATCACCACCGTCTCGGCAATTTTCCGGCAATACGATTCATACGCCCCCTGCATCTGCCCGGTATCTCCCGGGAAATAGCGGGTAAACAATTGTCGCGACAACTCCCCGTTCATCCGGCCCGTCAACGCCGCCCGCCGATCCTCCAGCGCCCGGCCCGTTGCGCTATCCACCGGCCAGGATCCCGTCAGCCCGTCCTTGAGCATCTGCCGGAATTGTCGCCCCCAGGATCCCGCCTCCTGGAAATACCGCGTCAGCGCATACACCTGCGAATAAAACGCCGCCGCCGTATTGTCGTCGTCCAGCACCTGTCCCGGGTTCAGCTCGATCAGCGCCCGCAGCGGGATCAGCCCGCCCCGCTCGATCGCCATCTTCAACCCCCCCAGCCGCATCGTGTTGCGGTCCGGCCGGAACACGAAACGCCCTTGCCGAACCTCGTAGCTCTCAAACTGCGTGGCCATCCCCTCGTCCAGCCAGCTCGGCAGCCGATAGACGAAATGCGCTGCCGAAAACTGGTGCCACCCCTCGTGCCCCAGCGCCGACAAGGTTTGCTCGATCCCGATCGGGTACGCCACGCAAGTTTGTCGCAGGCAATAGGCCCCCTTGCGGATCTGCTTGTAGATCGCCGCCTCCGAGCCGGCGAAGGTATCCGTGAACGATTCCCACTGCCCCCGATCCGCCAGCAGATACACCGTCATCCGCTCCCCCCGTTCCGTCGGGCTCGGCAATGATTGCTGATAGGCACGGTAGGCCGCCTCCACAAATCCCGCCAGCCGCGTGGCCACCAGCGGGTCCAGCAGCGTCGTGCGAAGGGAATAATGTCGCGTCTCGATCACCGCCCCGGCGTGCCCGTCGAACGACCACGCCCGCACCGCCGTAACCCCGTTTTGCCCCTCGATCTGCCGCAGCAGCCCCTCCGGCCCGCTCGCCTGCGGCTCGACCCGCTGCGGCCCGCACCCCAGTGCCGCAAGTGCCAAACTTAGTATCGCAATGATCTTGATCCTGCTTACCCCTCAGCTTACGAATTTTGAGAATCGAATAGTCAATATTGGAGCAAAGCGTAGATACCGATTCTGTCCATCGGGATACAATTTCCAATTTTCAATCTGCAATGCTCGCGTAGTCCGCCCCGAAGATCTCCGCCGTAAAAAGGTACACCTCCGTGTTCGAGTCCTTCCACGCGTCCGACGGCAGGTTGGCCTTCATCGTGCAGCAGTACGACAAAAATTCCTCCTTCGTCCAGCCCGTCTCGGTCGCCACTTGCGGCAGAAAGCATCCGCTCCGCCGCCCCCGGATGATATAGATCCCGTCGGTCCCCAGCCGCAGCGACATCGGGTCCCGCGTCATGGCCAGCGGCGACAGCGCCGAAATCTCGATGTGCAGCCGCCCGAAATCCGTCTCGCGGATCGGCATGTCGAAAAACCGCGGGTCCTCCCGCGCCGCCGCCCGCGCCATCGCCCCCACCAGCTCCGTCAGCGGCTTTTCCGCGATGAACTGGCCAATGCAGCCTCGAAGCTGCCCGCCGACCGTCAGCGTCACAAAGCAACCCTGCGGCGCCGCCTTGGGGTCGCCCTCGACGACGCGCGGAGCGGCCTGCCCTTTCACGGCCGCACCCACCGCCGCCTTGGCCGCCTTCAGCAACCCCTGTTTCTGTTCGTCTTTCATGGTCGTCTCCAATCCAACCCCCCAATCCTACCAAAATTCCCCCTTTTGTGCAAACCCGAATCCGACTTGCTGCAAGAAGTAGCACAAGCGTCCTCGCTTGTGAAAATTGTCATTCCGACCGAAGCACGCCGAAGGCGTGCGAAGCGGAGGAATCTACCCCCATCAACCAGAGATTCCTTAAAGAGTCAATTTCCAATTTCCAATCTGTCAATATTCAATAGTCAATTTACAATCACCTTACTGACGCATCTTCCTCCATTTTCAGCTTCTTGTACAACTCCCGTCGCTGGGCCTTATCGGTCTTCAGCGTCGCCCGCGCGTACTCGGCCACCGTCGCCGCCGCCGCCCGCGGCACCACGATCACCCCGTCGCCGTCGGCCATGACCACATCGCCCGGCTCGACCAGCACGCTGCCGCACTCGATCGGCCGGTTGACCGACTCCAGTTCGTTGCGGCCCGGCCGAATCCCCCGGCTCACCTGGCGAAAATACAGCGGAATCCCCTCGGCCGCGATCTCGTCGGTGTCGCGGGCCCCGCTATCGGTGATCACCCCCACGCACCCCCGCAGCTTCCACGCCATGCTGTTGTTGGAGCCGATCGTCCCCGCCTCCGTCCGCTCGGCGTCGTCAAACACCAGCACCGTCCCCGGCCGAATCAGCGGCATAAACGGCTCCGGCGACATCGTGCTGTACCACTTCCCCACCCATTTGTCGAACGCCTCGGTGTCCAGCGTCCCCGCCGCCGGCTTGTTCGTCGGCACATACCGCACCGTCAGCGCCACCCCGAGAATCCGGTGCGAATACCCCTTCGCGTCAATCCACGACGGCCGGATCGCCGGGTCCATCAGCCCCAAGTTCGGCAACCCCGCCCGGTCCATCCCGTCGCAGACATCGCTGACCCGAAGCCCCGCAAACAGCGCCAAAACCTCCTGGTCGTCCTTCTCCGTATACACCCGCGTCGCGATAAAATTCTTCCCCCCGCGCATCTCCTCCGGCGCCCCCGACTGCGACGAAACATCCGGCGCCAGCATCGGCAATATCGACAGGGTCACGATAAGTATCCACGGCATCGCGCGGTTCGTTCGGGATTTTGATTCATTCTGCATGTTTTCGTCTCCTGTTTGGATGAATTATTTCGCTAAGGTTCCTTATTGTTTCGATTTTTCTGTCTTTGTGCTTCCGAATTTGTCTCGTGCTTAGTGCTTCGGATTTAGAATTTCCCTGTCCTTGTCATTACCGCGAAGGCGGGAATCCAGAAATTCAAATTGAAAATTGAAATTCGAAAATTTATTTCATCCGCCCCTCATCATCCCCGATCGAATTTCCAATGTCAACAACCCTCCCCATCACCGAATAATATTCGTCCATTTGTTCGGGCTCGGCTCCGTGCCCTTTTGGAGGGACGCGTTCCATCGCGGCCGGTAGGGGCAAGCTGCTGCGTGCCCAATTCTACACAACCGTCGAGGGTGCGTGTTAAGGGTCTCCGGCGCATGCCGGAATCCACCTTCGGACCCGCAGGGTCCAACCCGAATAGCCCCGGATGCAATCCGGGGGAACAATCGACCCTCCCATCCTTTCCGACCCCGAAGGGGTCGAACCTCTTCTGCCTTCTGGCTAATTTCCCTTGGCGTCTTCGCGTGAGGCAATCAATTTGCCATTTAAAATTTGCCTTTTGCCATTGAAACAATAGTCAATTTCAAATACTTGTCCTGAGCAAAGTCGAAGGATCCAATTTCAATTCTCATGCGGCTTGCTGTTTTTGCTTGAGAACCAAATTGAAAATCGAAAATTGGAAATTGAAAATTTATTTCATCCACTGTTCTGACAGGAGGACGAAATCATTCAGGTCCACTTTCCCGTTCCCATCCGCATCCGCCGCCCCCACCGTCGCCGGTGTCCCCGCCATCCACCGCCCCGCCAGATACACCAAATCTTCGACAGCCACCCCATCGGGGCATACCCAGTCCGTCGCGGGAATCTGCCATTTCAGCCGCGGATAATTCGTCCCCTCGCAAATCGCCCAGAGGGATGCGAAATCCCACCCGGCAAATGTCGCAAGCGCCTTCATCTCCGCCGTCGTCTTGCCTGCCCCGCCGCTGCTGGTGGACAAACCGGAGGCCTCCTTGTCCCAAAAACAAAGCGAATTGTTGCCGACGGTCGTTTTCCCGATCAGCCCTCCGACATAGGTCCCCACGCCACTCACGGCCCCCGTCGAATAACTGTTCACAACATTTCCTCCCCGGTTTTCACCTAATAATCCTCCGGAATAATTCTGGGTCGCATGAACTTCGCCGCGAGCGTAACAATTTGTAATCGGATACGATTCCTTTCGAGCCATCAATCCGCCGACATAGGAATTCCCATGGACGCTGCCAAGGGCGAAACTGCCCGCAATGGAACCGAATTCCAGGGTCCCCCCAAGCCCTCCGACATACTTGTCTCCCGCAACGGAACCCGTCGCATAACAATCAGTCACGGCTCCGGTTCCATATCCCGTCAAACCGCCGACATTCAATGTTCCCTGAACCGACCCTGTCGCAAAACAGCGGGTCATCGCTCCGGAATTTTTCCCCGCCAACCCTCCGACGGAATCCTGGTTTCCCACGACGCTTCCCGACGCATCGCAAAAGGATAAAGCCCCTTGTTGGTTGTAACCCACAAGCCCCCCCACATTATCCCCACCCCCGCCCACCGAACACGCGGAACGGCAATGGGTCATGGTTGTCTGTAGCTGATACCCCACCAGTCCCCCGACCTCGGTCTCCACACCGTTCACTTCCCCGCTCGATGTGCATCCCTCGATCGTTCCGCTTTCAATCTTTCCCGCCAACGCTCCCACCGAATACCTTCCGCTGACGACGGCCTGATCCAACTGAACATGACGGATCTGTCCCGCCGACGAGACATGGCCGAAAAGCCCGACTTCGCCGATATCGGGCGATACGATTTCCAGATGACCGAGCGTGTGATTCTGCCCGTCGAAGATGCCCCGGAATTCCGGCACAACCGGCATCGACCACCGAATCCCCGTCAGATCCATATCCCCCGCCAATTGAAAACACCCCTCCGGCCGTAACCACATTTTGCCCAGGTCACCTACGCTCTGGATCACATACGGATCCTTCGGCATACCGCTTCCTTCCAGGGTCCAATCGGCCTCCGTATGCTGAGGATAATCGCCTGCCGGAAGTTGCCACAAGTCATGCATCCCGTTGGCCGATTCCCCGACGAAATCCCATCCTGTATCGAGATAGAGTTGAATAGTTTTCATCTCACTGGTCGTCTTACCGGTCCCGCCGGCGCTGGTGGGTCTTCCGGAAGTGGTTGTGTTCCAAAAGGACCCCACGACCTTTCCGGAAGTATTTCGACCGACAAGCCCGCCCAGGTCGCTGCCGGCCCCGCCGACCAGACCTAAGCTGTAACAACCCTGAATGGTCCCCATGGTGTATTCCCCGACCAGACCCCCGCGGATCGAACCTCCATTGACTGCCCCGACAGCATAACTCGAAAGAATCGTGGCCCCGTTCGATCCCACAAGCCCCCCCACAAATTGATAAGACGCATTAATAGTCCCCGTGGCCCGACTGGCTATAATCCAGCCCGAATTGTCACCGACCAACCCCCCGATGGATTGTACGGACCCGGTCACAACCCCGCCGGCGCTGCAGTTGAAAATCCGGCCAAGGCTGCTCCCGGCCAATCCTCCTACCGCACTGGCACCGGTGACCGCCCCGGTCGCCGAACTCGACAGGATCAGACCGCTATTGGATCCTACAAACCCCCCGGTATTCGATTTGCCTTTGACCGTCCCGGTAGCGCTGCAGGCATCAACAACCCCCGCTGCTTCTATGGAACCTGCAAGCCCTCCGAGGAAATAGCTGGTGGCGTTCACGGAACAGGCGCTGGAACTGCTTTGGATCCGCCCTGACGAAAGTATCCCGATCAGACCGCCGGTATATTCCAAACCCGTGACCGTGCCGCTGCTTCGGCAGGCCAGGACGAATCCCCCGTTGATCTCCCCAACCAGCGCCCCGACAAACCGTCGGCCCGTTACAGTTATTGTGTTGATCCGCAGGTCGATCACTTGTCCGCCCGCTCCAATCTGCCCGATCAATCCGACATAATCGACTCCCGGACGGTTCACCACCGCATTCTGCAAGGCAAACCCATTCCCGAGAATCACTCCCGTAAACGCCGTTCCCTGAAATCCATTCCATTCCGTCGGATCGGTATCCGGAGCCACCGGATTGATCGTCGCCCCGCCGAAGTTGATGGAGTTGGTCAGGACAAACCGCTTATCCCAATCGGATGCCGTTGAAATCAGTTCCTGCCAGTTCGCTTTGGAACTGATCTGATATGGATCTTCGGCCGTCCCCGGCCCCCCCGAATAGGTCCCCCCGAATCCCGCCCCCGTGCAGAGAAATATCGCCATAATAGAAATGAAATAAAAATGAATACCCCGTCCCGATTGCGTCCTCATAATAACCTCCACATCAACCTTCTACCGCATCCCGGCCGATTCCCCATCCTTATCGTGCCCCTTCCGGCCGTTAAAAAAGG
>PMBP01000015.1 GCA_003152975.1 Phycisphaerales bacterium
GGACCCCGGATCGGAGTCCGGGGTGACAAGCGGGCGGTTCACGAACCGCCCTTACAAATTACACAAGCGAGGACGCTTGTGCTACTTCCGGATTCGGCGCCTGCGCGGAAATGACAAAGGGTACGCAGCAGCGTGCCCCTTCTTATAGCGGCTATTTGTTTTTGAGCCAATGGTCGGCAAAAAGGACCAGATCGGCCAGATTCACGGTTCCATCACGGTTGCGGTCAGCGCCGTTGCAGTAGTTGTTCCATTGGCAGTATTCCATCGACCAGTAGGAGGCCAGGTTGGCGAAGTCGGCCAGATCGAGGCCCTTGACGGGACCCATCACGACGGGCACCTCCAGATCGCTTGCGAAGACCTGGATCGAACCGGTCGCATCTTCGTGCCCGGCCAGAGTGACGAAATAGTTGAAGAACTGGCCCCACTGCGGATTTCCGGGTAGTTCGTGCACGGCTTTGCCGTTTTGGTCGGTGGTTTTCTCCAGGTTGACGCAGCCCATCATGCCGCATTGCGGAATCGCCACGATCGCGCCGGGCAGGGCGTGGCCGTTCTGGTCCTTGACGATGAACGACACGGCGTAATAGGTCGAGGCGCTAAACCATACGCGGCCGAGGATGAGGTCATCCTTGTAGAGATACAGGTTGTAGAAATCGGCCGCAAGGCCGCCGCGGATGATCATTCGGATCGAATCGTCGTCGATTCGTTGGAAGTCGGTGGTCTTGTCCAGGACCCACGCCTGATCTCCAATGATGGCGACAGCGAAGGCATGAGCGTCAAAGTTCATTCCGATTCCCGGCCGGACAACGGTCAGGGTGATATCGTCGGTGGTCGCGCGGAGACCGCCGGACCCTTCGCCGGCTTCCGGGACCTGCAGGTAACCATCCGGCTGCTTGTGGGTGACCGACCAGCCGCCCGACACGTCCATCGACATGATATCTTCGTATTCCGGGAAGATCAGGGAAACCATAATCCCATCGGTCTGCGGGGTGATGAAGTAACCACCGTAGGTTTTGTCGATGGTGATGCCGCGGGCGGGGTTGGAGGCGTGAAATTCCTCGATATGATTGTCGGCGTAGGTCACGCGGAAAAATCCGTTGGCGATCGGGGTGCCCAGGCACATGTCGTACTGGTAGGTCACGGTGGCGGAGGTCTTGTCGGTGAAGGTAATCAACTGGGTCGCGTCGTTCCATTCCTTTCGCTCAACCGGGACATCGACGCCGCCGTTTTTGAGCGTGAGGGAGCAGGTTTTGTAGGAGGCCGGATATCGCGGCGAGGTACTCGTCCACAGACTGAGAGGAACCGTGCCTTCCGCGATCGGGTATAACCGGAGCCGGAATAGGGCCTCGGACTCATACTGGATGGTTCCGATAGTGATATTGCCGGTGAAGGTCAGCTTGGACTTTTTCCAGGTCCCTTCCATGTTTTCCGTCGTGACGGCCGACAGGTTGAGCCCAACCATTTTGTCAAAAACGCTGCCGGCTTCGATCGGGTGAACCAGGGCCGAATCGTAGGCGATGGAGAAGGTCATTTCGGTGAAGGCGGCATTCTCGACCAGCAGGAGGACATCCATATACCCGTTGGTGACCGGGGACCGGCACCACGAACCCGAGGACCAGACATCGGGCCGATAATGCGTGGAAAGCCAGGCTTGCGGATTGGCCCATCCGCTGGATGCACAAAACAAGACAACAGTACCCACTATCAATGATTTCATCACCCTGTTCATCGTACCTCCGGTTGGCTCTAATCGACTGCGTTGAAGACATTGTATCCGAAGCGGATACCCATACACCCCCAGGTTCACGAAACCTGATTGAACCAGTGAATTGTACCTAAAATGCCATGAAAAGTCAAGCTTTTTCCCCGTAATCGGAGGGAGATCCATTTGGAGAGGGCGTAAAATAAAGTGAAAAAGGTGCGAAAAGTGTGAAAAGTGAGAAAGGACCCTGATTCAAAGGATTTATGGATGATCCTGATTCGGACAGCGATGAGATTCCTCGGCTGCGCACGCCTGCGGCATGCTCCGGTCGGGATGACCATTACCATCCACCTCGCAAGCTCGGTGACACCCTTTGACAAGAAGGGCTATTTCCTTAATCATCGCCGATCCTTGGGCTATGCTCGCACAGCAACCACCGATTATGGTCTATTAATTGATGGGCTCCGGGGACGGGGTTGCCCTACAATTGATCGCAGTTTGAAGCTCTCTGATACGGGAATTGTTGGCGGAGGGAACGGATGAGTTCTCCCGCTGGAAATATCAGGCAAGGGGTTTTATTGGGAGATAACGATGAATCGGATCACACTTAGCAACATTCGGGGTATGGGTCTTCTTGTTGCATCCCTTCTCACTGTGACGCTCGTTGCGCCGCCGGTCTTTGCCGCGGCCGATGACATCACGGGCCAATGGGAAATGACGATGGACTTTGGCGGGCGGCCGAGCTTTGCCCAGGTGTCGATCGCTCGCGGGGCCGACGGGGGGCTAACGGGCAAATGGGGCGGCAACGATCTGCTCGATGTCAAGTTCGCCGATTCCAAGCTCACATTCGTCCGCGTCATCCGAATGCCGGGAGACCAGGCCCAGGAATTCAAGCTCAAGTTCGAGGGGACGCTCAAGGATGGCCGGATCGAGGGCAAACTGATCAGCGATCAGGGCGAATTCGCCGCTAACGGCGCCCGGATTAAGGCCAGGCCGGAGATTCTCGGCCAGTGGGATCTGGCCTACAAGATCCAGGACCGTGATGTCAAGGCCGTGCTGTCGGTGACACAAAAGCCGGATGGGGCGCTGGACGCTAAGTGGACCAGCTCGATGGGCGAGCATACGATCTCGAATGTCAAGTACGCCGACAACAAGCTCTCGTTTTCGAGGAAGACCAAGATCAACGACATGGAGTTTGAATCCGATTTCGAGGCGACCGCGACCGGCAACAAACTGGCCGGGAAAATCAAAAGCCAGCAGATGGGCGAGTTCGATGTCCCCGGAGAACGGATCGGCGGGGCGCTGATCGGTAAGTGGGCCTTGACGAGTACCTCCGAACAGGGAACCTTCACGCAAAACCTGACGATTTTCCCCGATATGACCGCGCGTTATCAGTTCTTTGACGGCGAGATTCCCGTCAAGGATCTCAAACTTGACAATAACCAGGTAACCTTCGCGATCGAGATGGGCTTCGGCGATCAGACCTTCGAGATGAAGTTCAAGGGGACGCTGGCCAGCAAGGAACTCAACGGAGAATTCGACACCTCCAACGGTAAAATTAAGGCGACTGCCAAGAAGATCGAGGCCGGCGGGACGGCGGTCGGGACCTGGGAACTGACTTCGACGACGCAACAAGGAACACGCACCAGCACCCTGACGATCAAGGACGACATGACCGGAACCTACAAAAGCCGCGATACCGAGACGCCCATCAAGGATTTGAAGGTCGAGGGCGATCAGATATCGTTCAAGGTTGTTCGTGAATTCCAGGGTAACTCGGTCACGATGGAGTTCAAGGGCAAGATCGAAGGAACAACCCTCAACGGCCAGTTCATTTCCGAACGGGGTAACCGCGAGGTCACCGGCAAGAAGATCTGACCGGTATTCGTTCGGGTGTCATCCCGTTCTCATCTGGCGGCGCTGTGATGCGCGCAGACAATGTCCCCTCCGGGAAAGGGGACAAGGGGTAGCCTTTTCGATTTTCAAGGGGAAACCCTGCAACACGCAAAGACGGACAAGACGCAAAGGAAACACATATAACCCGGATACTTCACACGAGTTTGGTTTTGGGCGACCATGGGGGGTCGTCCCTGCAATGATTACGCAAGTGAGACGTTTGTACTCTTTCTGGTCAGGGGGTTACAGGGTCAGGCCAAATTGTCGGGATCGGTCACGGTCTCCAAGGGGTTTTCCACAGCCACTGTTCGGCGATGACGGCCAGGTCGGCCAGATCGACTCGGCCGTCGTGGGTGAGGTCGGCGGCGTTCGGCCAGGGATTGGGCGATTGGCTGGCTTCGGGCGTGTTTCCATAGGCGCCCATGTTGATCCTTCCGCCGCTGGGCAACGGTTCGCCCATGGGGTCGTCGGCCGGATCGCCGGCATCGATCGTGGGACTGGTTACATCATCCTGAATCCACTGCTGTGTCAGCGGGACATAGCGGCCCAGTCGCGACTTGACATGGTAATCCCCGTTGTCGGGATCGGCGAACAAGGGATCGGAACTGATATTCCCCTGGCCGGCGCCGCCATCCTGAACGCAACTGTATTGGGCCGAACAACCAACCAGGTCATTTTGCGTGTTGTCCCAGAGGATGCTGTTGGAAATCATCGGAGATGCTCCGCTGTAGGCGCCGACACCGTTTCGATTGCCGACGATGGTCAGGTTCCGCAGCGTGGGGCTGGACCCAGCGCAAAAGACGCCAGCGTAGTTATGAGTCAGGATGAAATTGGCGACGAGGGTATCGGCCTTTTCGCCGGAGGCAAATGTCAGGCCGAAACCGCCCTGGCTGTCGATCATTGCGCCGGGCCGACCCTGGAGCAGAAGGGCTTTGCCCTTGAGGTCCACTTCCTCGTGATAGGTCCCGGGCCAGACCAGGACCGTCCAGCCCTCGTCGGCAACATTGACGGCTTTTTGAACGGTGGCAAACGCGGTGTGTCGTGTCAGGCCGTCATTGTCGTCATTCCCATAGATCGCATCCACCTGATAGGTGTTTTCCAACTGCGGTTCTTCGTCCTCGCAGATTCCGACGGGAGCGTCCGAGAGAGCCCAGACGGGATCGGCGGCGTCGGACTCGGTGGATTTGGTCCCAAGGAAACCATGATTGGCAAACGGCGACAGATCATGGACGACCTGGCCCTGGCCTTCATCAAAATTCCAATATCCGACCAGACCCGATTCCGTCCCCATAAGTTTACGATTCATCGACTCACGAATCTGTGATTCGGTCCGCGCCACATTCCAGACCCGGACTTCATCAATCATCCCCTTGAAGGCCTCCAGATCCGATTCGACCCCATTGCCAATGATCAGATCCGCAACCGAATGCCGCAGAGCTCCAAGCGAATGGGCTATGCTTTTGACTTGAACGCCATCGACATAGAAGGCAACGAATTGAGATGAATAAACACCCGCAAAGTGGTGCCAGGTCCCGAAATAGGCAGAGTAAGGTTGGTTATCCGTTACAATGATGTCGCCTCCCACAGTATTCCATAACGGGAATATGGCCTGCATCGTACGATTCATATGGTGATTGGCAGCCAGACAATATCCGTTGGCGCTTGGCCGAATGGTTACTAACAATCGAGCGTGGTAAAGTTGTTCCCCATCAAGCTTGGCCCAAAGCTCAATAGTAATCTCGGATGGTTCGAGAGACGGCGAACGGGGCACTATGGCTAAGTCATCCAGCCCGTCGAATTGCAGGGCATAGCCGGCGGGACAGATCGCCAGAATTTTGACGAGTTTCTGTGCGGTCTGATTGGATTGGCCCAAACTATAAGTCGCCGAAATCGTGACGGTTCGAGTGCCCGCAACCTTGCCTGTGCTGAGTTGTCCGGCGGCGATCTCGGTTCCGATTTGAGGCTTGACCGTCCAGACCGCAGAACCCGTAACATCCGCCGAGGTTCCATCATCAAAATGGGCGATGGCTTGATAGGATGCCGAAGATTGTTCCANNGACCTTCGATCTCCAGAGATTTCAGTTTCCCCGTGATAGGAGCAAAACGCCACACGGTTCCGGCCCCACCGTCGGCCACATACATCGCCCCATCGGGACCAAACGCAATATCTCCGCCATCGAAAATATGATACGGTGTTTTTGAGAACGATAATCCTGACGCAAACACGGAGACCTGCCCCTGCGGGGTGATCTCGAAAATGGCATCCCTGCCGTAGTCGCTGACAAAGAGGTTGTGATGGAACTTTCCGGTGGGATCAAAGGCCAGTTGGTTGGTGTAGCCGAATTGGTCGGAAGCGACAAAATCTGTCACGATCCCTTCCGGAGTGATCGTCCGCACGGCCGAACCTGAAGAGAAAGGATCCGTGCATACGACGAAATACAGATTGTGTCCAAAATCGCCCTGACCGAGCGCCAGACCCCGGACGGCATAGACTCCCGAGGCGGCCGAAATCACATCCTGGGTTCCATTCGGTTTCCACGATCGAATGGCACAATCTCCACCATCGGCGTACAGAAGTCGATCTCCGAAGGTGCTGCCGGCCGAGAAGCACAAATCCATCCCGAATGCCGCCACATTGGCGAACCAGGTCGCATTGCCGGAAGAATCGTATTTGTTGATCGAATAGGCATGGATGGCGTAGAGGTAGGGTCCCATTACTGAACCGACGGGTGCAATCTCGATCGAACGCGGGGTAGAATCAATCGC
>PMBP01000068.1 GCA_003152975.1 Phycisphaerales bacterium
AAATTCATTCTGTTAGAGCCTCTAAATAATCCCCGGATTCCCCGCCGTTTGTAGGGGCGGATGGCATCCACCCAAAGCCCCGTCAGGGGCGAAAGGTGGTTACTGAAGGGTTTTCGTTGGATCGGCCGCAGCGACGAAGTCGCGTTGGAGTAGGCCGATGCCCGTCGCAGAAACTGGGGTTTGTTTCGAGAACAGATAAGGCCGAATCCAACACAAGAGCGAGGCCCTCCGGCCGATCCATTCTCTGTGTCCCTTTGAGACCTCTGTGGCAAAACAAATCCTGTAAATCGTGTTAATCGCGTCTAAAATATTCCTTTGCGGCTTGGCGCCTTGGCGTGAGAAATCGTCTGTGAAATCTGCGTAATCTGTGGATAGTTGTTGTTTCGGATTTCGAATTTCAACCGGGATTATTGCCTTGGCAGCTCGATGGTGACCGTCGTGCCCTTGTCTGGCTCGCTGGCGATGCGGATCGCCGCGTCGTTGACCGCCAGCAGCCGCTGCGCGTGCGACAGGCCCATGCCGCGTTTGCGTCCGGCCGGCTTAGCCGAGAAGAATGGCTGAAAGACCTTCTTCAAGGTTTCGGCGTCCATGCCGCAGCCGTTGTCGCGAATGTGCAGCACCGCCCGCCCCTCGCCGGCCGCCCCGGCCTCGACGCGGACCGGCCCGTTCTCGCCCTTGTACGATTCGACGGCGTTGAGCAGGATCCGCACGATCGCGTCGGTTACCTGCCCCGGATCGACGAACACCATACCGAGCTCCGCAATGCCGACGGCCTCCAGTTCGAGCTTGGCGACGCCGTGTTTTTCGGCGGCGATCTTCGCAGCCGCCTCGATCAGCGACTGTACCGTCGCTGTCTGCGGCGAGGGAGGCATGGGCTTGGCAAAGTGCATTAAGTCCGTGACAATGTCCGAAATCTCTGCCGAACGATCCTGAATCTGCTTGAGCATGCCCCGCTTACTGTCGTCGGTCTCCACCTCGTACAAAAGCTGCGCCCGGCCGGAAATCACCGTCAGCGGCGTGTTGAGTTCGTGCGCTGCCCCGGCGGCAACATCGGTGATCGCCGAAAGCGACTGCGACTGCTCCTGCCGCGATCGCGACTCTTTGGCGTGACCCAGCAGGTCCGCAAATTGCTCGGCATAGTCGCTGTGCCGCTGCTGCGCCAGCCGTCCGGCCAGCACATGCGCCGCCACCGCCGCCGAAGCCGCAACTGCCGCCGCCTGCTGGTGCACATCGATGGGGATTCGGTTCTGGAAGATCACCGCGCCGATCGCGCGAGGGCCCACCAGCAGCGGCGCGATCCGCGCCTCGGCCAGGTCAAAGTCAAGCTGCTCGACGATCCACGGCGACGCCTCGGCCAGTTCGGCCACGCCGAATTGTTTCCGCAGAGAATCCGGAACGATCGTCCCATCGGCCGGGATCTTCAGCAGGATGCTGCGGCTCCGGCCCGAGCCATCCAGCGAAATCATCTCGGCAAACGGGTCGGACGGATCCCGCTGCATCACTACGCAGACGGTGCCAGTCTGGTATCGCTGCTGCCAGCACTGGGCCAGGTGTGCCGCGATCTCGACGGCCGACATCTCCAGCCCGACGCCCCGGACGAATGCCTGGATAAAGTCCAGTTGCGACGCCTGCGTCATCGCCTGGCGATTCCGGGTTTCCAGGGCCGTATTGTCGCCCGCCAGCCGCGCCGCGGTATCGGCCAACATGTCCAGATACACCGTCGCGGCATTTTTCATCTCCAGGCCCAGTGCCTGGGCGCGGTGGGCAAGCTTGTCGGGTAATTCTGTCCGTATTTGCTCGATCTGCGGCGACGCAATTGACAACCCCGCCGTCGCTTCCGCAATCGTCGGCGGCGTATCGAAGTCGCCGTTGTGGCCCAGCTCGCTGTGGCGGACAATCGCCGTCGCCAGGCGAACAATTCGCGCCAGCATTATTCCCGGCAGCGACGGTTGGAGGGATTCGAGGTCGGTGCTTTGTAGCCACAGGGCCACCGTGATTTCCCGCGGCAACGACCAGCTCTCGGCCAGCCGCTTGCCCAATAGGATGTGATCGAGGCCCAAATGCCGTCGCTCCACGGCCGCCAGGGATTCCTGCCGGTCGCGCGCCTCGGAGATGATCTTCTCCAGGCTCTTGGGCATCACCTCATCCAGAGCCAGAATGCCGACATTCGACAACAGCCCCGCCGTAAAGGCCATCTGCCGCTGGTCTTCGGGCAGCAGCACCTCGGCAATCTGCCGAGCGCAGCACGCCGTCGCCAGCGAGAATAGCGCCAATTGCTTTCGCGGCAAAATCCGTCGCGCGTCGGGATCGGTGTCGGCTTCGAAAACCTGGAAGACCTTCACCGACAGCACCGCGTCGCGCACGGCCGCCGCGGGCAGCTTGGCCACCGCCTCAGCCACCGACGGTTGCGCCGCGGAAAACTCGATCCCCTGCTGCGCCGCCAGCGACAAAATCCGCGCCGTCAATGCCGGATCCGATTCAATAATGTCCGTCATTGCCGCCGCGGAAATCCGTCCGCCGACCAAATGAGGCAGATAGCCCGCCGCCACTTGCGGCAGCGTGGCCAGACTGGTCAGCCGGCCCAGGATCATTTCCACCTGGCGGGCGACCGCGTTTGCATCCAATCGAGTCATAGGACACCCTCTTGCGAAACCAACTCCGGGACTCAAGACATTTCGAGTACGGAAACGATCTTTTCCACAATCTGCGAGATATTGAAGGGCTTCTTGACGAAATCCTGCGCCCCGGCCTTGAGCAGGTTATCGATCTCGTCGGGGTTGACCACGCCGCTGACGATCATGATCTTGGTGTTGGCGAATTCGTCGTTCTTGCGGATCGTCTGGCAGACGACATTGCCGTTGACATCCGGCAGCATGTAATCGAGGATGATCAGGTCCGGCCGGAACTGCTGCGTCATAATGCCGGCGTCGTAACCGCTGGAGGCGGTGCGGATGTCAAAGCGGCCGTCGCGGCCGAGAACATCGACCATCAGCTCGACGATCTCCTGGTCGTCGTCCACGATCAGAACCTTTTTTTTACCGCTTTCAAGGTTTTTCAGCGGCATGTCGTGGTCCTTCATGAATTTGATCAGCGAATCACGCGGAATGCGGCGAAAACGCGAGCCGGGAATGCGAAAACCGGTCAATTTTCCCGAATCGAAGCAGCGAATAATGGTCTGTTGGCTGACATTGCAAATGTCGGCCGCCTCCCCCGTCGTGTACAGTTCCTTCATCTTATCCATTTTCAATCCCTTATACTGTCGTAGCTCCGGATGGGCCCCCTAACTTACCGTCTTAACCCAGTTTAACTTTCGGCCAGCGGGATTGTCAAGGATTAATTTTTGGCTTAAAAAAATCCCCCAACGGCATTGAAATCGGGGTTTTTATGCGGCATTTTTTTTGGATTATCCGCATAATTGCGTAAAAAGATATCCAAGGATTTCACGGAATTTATTCCTCACGCAAAGAAAACAAGTCACAAAGGCACCAAGAACCAATATATTCCTACCGGATTACTGTGGCGATTTGTGGACTGTTATTATCCTTCTATTTGGCAAGATAGGCGTAATAAGTGGAGGGGTCAATGAGGGCGATTTCGCCCTTTTCGTGACTGTAAGTCTTTATATTCCAACAAGTTACAACCGTTTCTCGACGCGCGATTCGCCCGACCTTTCATAAGCTCTTATTCTACAACAGGTTACACGAAATCGGTCCGGACTTTTGACTTTTTTGCTTGTCATGTGGGATTGTCGGGAAATAGGGGGTAGTATTGGACAAAAATGGTCGCTTGTCGATGGTCTGGTGGTCGCTGGTAAGGGACAGGAAAGGTCTGATACAAGGGTCAGATCTCGCTGTTTCCTATAGCCATAGTCGAACGGTAGGGAACGAGAAGGGGATATCAAATATCAAAAATCAAATCTCAAAATGACATACCAAAATTCAAACATGGGCAGGAGGTCGGATGGTAAAGCGCGGGATTTTGACCTCATGGTGCGTAGATGACGACAAATGGTATCCGCAGATTACGCCGATTGACGCAGATTATTTTGGACAGGATTTACAGGATTAACAAGAT
>PMBP01000328.1 GCA_003152975.1 Phycisphaerales bacterium
TCGGGCTCGTTGCCGATTTCCCAGTAACAGATGTGGGGGTTTCGCTGTTTGTAATGGCGGACGAGTTCAAAGATGAGCGTTTCCCATTTCGAATAGTCACCGGGTTCCACGATATCCTGATTGATCTCGGGAAAGAGGGACTTGGGCTTGAAGCAAATGCACATCAGGGGGGAGGCGCCGGTCTGCAAAATCGTATCCACGGAACGATCGAGCGTATCGAAGTGATAGCGGCTGATCTCCGGGAGTAGGTTGTAATATTCCTGGATGAACAGGCGAATGAGGCGCGGCTTCAACGCGCGGATTTCGGGGATTCGGTCCGCCAGAAAGGGTTCCTCGGACAGGCCGCCCTGACCGAGGGCCATGCGGTCCATCTCGATGGGGCCGAGGCGTTCGGAGAAGACGACCTTGACCTGTGCTGCCGGATTATCGGCCTNNGTTTGAATACTCAACACAAAGATCAGGATTCGAGCACAGGTTTTCATGAACGACCTCACTTTGAACGAGATCCGATTTCAGTAATTTGCGATTATAGTATATAGTTTTTCTCCCGGATTTGCAATCACGACCCATTCTTTCTGAGCATCAAAGCCGGGCCACTTGCGGCCGTTAACCGAAACGGCCTTTATCGGCAGGGACTGGGGATGGCGGAACCGGACCATAAGCGAAGAGGGACGCTTCCGCGACGGCATGTCGATGGCGGCCGTGATCGTTCCGGACGCCGAATGGCTTTCGACGGACAGGTTGAGTGTTCCATAGAAGGTTGGGGCCCGTTCGATGCGGATTTTCTTCCCATCGTCCAGCCACGCCCGCGGCGCGGCCGCAAGCAGCAGCAGGGAATCATCCGGCCGTTCGCGGATCAGCATTTTCCGGTAGAGTTCGAACCATGCGCCNNGCGCAGGCCATCATGCTGTAGAAGGCCCGGATGGCCGGTTTTACATCGTCGCGGAGCAGATAAACAGTGGCGTGTTGGTTATAGACCGGTTCGTTGGCCATGCCCCACCCCTTGAAGAACAGGTTGTCTTCGTGGTCATGGAGCAGGAAAGTCGCCAAGTCCCCTTTCGGATCGAGCGCGCACAATCGGGGCAGGTGCATCGGGCCGGTATCGACATCGGTCGGGTACCAGATATCGAACATCCGTCGCGGGGTCAGGGCATCGCTCGGTACATACGGCATCCAGGTCTGATCCCTCAGTTGGATTAGTGGGGAGAGCATAGATGCGATACCGAACTGGCGGTCTATCGATCGAAACAGGGTATCGGCGGCCGCCCGGCACTCTTTCGTTCGAGGATGCTGGATATCTTGAAGCGTTCCGACGAAGGCATCGAGTCCAGCAAAGAAGTACGCCTGGTTGAAGGCCCAAGCGCGGGGCTCAGAGGACAGATCGTTCAACGGCGCCAAAACCAAACCCGGGGCCGGACTGGAGGCACTCGAAGCCCGTTGGATTTCTCCCAGACACCAGTCCATGGCCTTCAATGTCTGCGGCAACAACCGATCGAGCGCGGAGCGGTCACCGGAAAGCCGATAGTATTGCGCAACGGAGTACAACATGCCGGGGGTATAGACGCCCCAGTTGGCATAGCCCTTCACATGGCCGTTGGCTTCCTGATTGCCGCGGTACATCACAGCCAGTTCCTCAGCCGAGATGTCGTGATACCCGCGCAGGTCGTAGAGCATGTAATCCACATAGACCGCCTGATTCACCGGCCAGGGAGTCCCCTGCTGGTCATAGGCGAAGTTGGAATACGGCAAGTCGATTCCTACAATGTCGCCCTTAACTGACTGGCGGCGCGGCAGACGCAACGCATGCCACAGGTTGGCGCGAAAGAGCGTATTGACTGCCTCATCCGGAACGATGAACTGGGCCCCGGCCGCCAGATAGTCGGACCAGAACTTCCGCGTCGCGGCACGCGCGGCGGCATAATCCAGCTTGAAAAAATCTTCCCGGTACTCAACTTCTCCTATCGGCGATGGCAGCTTAACGACAAACTCGGTTTGGCCATTACCCTGCAATGATATTTTCATGATGGCCCGAATGATCCTGGGCTGATCACCGCTGATCGTGTCAGACCCGAACGATATATCCCCGCCTTCGATTGCGAAAAGAATCCCACCGAATGAATCCTCCCAGGTCCAGGTCGAAGACTTTGCTTCGACCCTCACCTCGGCAGTCTTGGCATAAGGGAATTCTCGCTGATGGGTCATCCCAATCTCCAGCGAACGGGCCTTGCCCTCCAATTCGACCAGCCGTACTTTCTGTAACAGGACCATCGACTGATCCCCTGTTCGTGTCGGCGTCGGGCCGAGCAGCGGATACGCGAATTGCTCGACTTCATAACGGACGCCGTCTTTTTCAAAGGCTGTCGTCAGGATCGGCAGGCCGTCATCCAATGTCTGGCTTTTCCAGGTTTTCGTGAGATCCTGTGCGAGATTGCCGAAATCGAATTGAAATTGAAAATGATCGGGATTGCCAAAATCGTTCCGGATTCCCGCGCCGCGGTCGATTCCAAATTTGTAGAACGAACTGTCCCAGCCGACACAGACGATATGGCCATTGCCGGTGGCGTCAGGATTTTTGTAGCCGGGATTGCCCATGTCTTCCCATCGGGAGGTGTATTGTTCATACGAGGCCTCGGGCTCCTGCCGGATTTGATCCAGGATTCGCCGCCCATGGGCCGCACGGAGGGTTTCCTGATGGGCAGCAAAAGAGACCGGAGAATCGCCCGCCGACACGAACACATCCAACTCCGGGATCCAGAAACATCCGGTGGCCAACAACTGATCCACCGTCAGACTAAAGCCGCGGGTACCATCGGGATTCATCTGCACGATCAGTCGTCGCGTATCGGGACGGAAACCGGGATCCTGTTGAAGGCGGCGGGTTGCGTCGGCGTCTCCGTTAGCCAAGAGATAACTCCAGATACGATGGGGATTGGAAATAGGAACGATCGTCTTCGCCTGGAAACGTAGGACGATATCCAGGCCATCCACATCCCCCCCGCCGGCACGGCCTTGGTAGGCCGAGTCCTTAAAGGAGTCATCCGGTTCCATTTCCCGCGGAACGATTTCGGTAATCGTCAGCTCGTTGGGAAGGAGCTTCACATAACCGGCCGTTTCGACCGGTCTTGTGTGGCCCCAGGATATATGAACGCGAAGCGATGCATCCGTCTGCGCCCGAATCACCGAGGGGAACAGAGTTGCCGCAAACACGACAAGACCCCATCGCCCCAAGACACACCATTTCGGCTCAGGCACAAATTGAGTCAGGGATTTCATCCTGATTCCCTTTCAGAGATTCATGGACCGTTTTCCCCGGAAGATTTTTCGACAGTTCCGGAAGGGACCGGCGGCAACGGGATGATCTGCCAGCCCTCGGCGCCGAACTCGATATCCCGCTCGACAAATTCCCAGATGACAACCCTCTTGTTCTTCAGCAGCGCCGGACGGCGATAGAGTTCCTGGCGAACCAGGGTCGAGGCCCCGCCGTCGCTGACCAGTGAGGTCAGCGGCCGTTTCAGCTCTTTGGCCAAATGGGCGATCAATCCGGCGCTTTCGGGTTCGTCGGTTTCATAGATGCGAAGAAAGCTATCGCCGATCACCAGGATTTCCGATTCCGGATCGTCCCGGTACGGCATACCGCTGTCGGGGTGGATCACCTGTAAACAAGATATGGATTCGGGGCTTGCCGTTTGCTCGATCTCGGGGACCTGGAGCATCCGCAAGACATCGCCGATACGCTGGACGGGAGCGAGCTTGGTATCATAGGAAACCGATCCAAGCCCGATCCACCCGCGATTCAGAAGCCGGCTCACCACTGCCCGGGCTGCCACCGCCACACCCGAAGGCGACCAGTGACTATCCTGAACCAGATACAAGGGACCGTCGGCCGGGTTCGTTTGGCGTTGTTTGGCCTGCGCGAATTCCGCGAATAAGTCAACCGTCTCGACTCCGGCCAAGGAAAGTCGATCCAACAGATCGGAGGTCTGCCCTGACCGTATGCCATGGAGGTTCGCGGCACGGGAGGTCAGTTTCTCGGGGTACACGCTTTCCTTATTGGGCACCGGAACGACGAGAAGCCGAATGCCGCGCAAAGCCAGTTCGTCTTGGAACTCCGCGATGGCCGCAAGAGGATCGGGGCCAACTTTGGCCTTCGTAATCGCCCGGCCTCCCGCTACCAGATACTCCACCCCCGGTTTGTAAAACATCCAGCCATCGAGCCCCGGGAGGGCCTTTTCACCGGCATCGTTCAACATGACATACTGGAGATATTGCATCCGATGACGAAGCTTCTGCGAGACCCAACTGAAATCCTCAAGATTTTTTTCATAGGCCCGCACATTCGCGGCGGAGGGTTTTTGCCGAAAAATATCCAGGGCCTGCAGCCGCTGCCCGCGACAAAGCTCGATGAAGGTCTGGATCGCCCCGGCGCTACAGAGAGCCAGCACAAATCCCACCGTAACCACAACATCCACTATGCGCGGCCTTCGCATGTCCTTCCTCAAAATTGGAAATACAGAAACGGGTTAAAGGCCTGCGAGCACATCGCCATCACGGCCAGTACCAGCGCCGGGACCAGGGCCAAGGCCTTGGGCCAGGTAACCGTACGGGACCAGTCGTGCGCCCGAAACGGACTCAATAGGATCCCGGCGCCAAGGGCCATGAGAATCCACTGGCCCCGCCCATAGAGCTGAGCGGCGACCAGCACGGGATGGCCATCACCGCCAACAAGGCCGAGCATCCCGCCAAGGTAATGTCCCGCATCGCCGAGCGTGGGCGATCGGAACAAGACCCAGGAGAATAGAATCAGCACAAAAGTGATTCCAATGCGGCCGGGACGAGGAAGCCGATGGTAAATGCTTTCCTTTCCCAGGTACCGCTCGAAGGCCAACAGCAGGCCGTGGTAGGCGCCCCAGGCGATAAAGGTCCAGTTAGCCCCGTGCCACAAGCCGCCCAACAGCATCACGATGGTAAGGTTCAGGTAGGTACGCCGCGGACCTTTGCGGTTGCCCCCCAGCGGGATGTACAGGTAGTCGCGGAGAAAGGTGCTCAGCGAGATGTGCCATCGCCGCCAAAAATCGGTGATGCCGTCGGCCAAATAGGGCGAATCGAAATTCTTCATGAACTCAAAGCCAATCATCCGGCCCAGGCCCACCGCCATGTCGGAATACCCGGAAAAGTCAAAGTAGATCTGAAAGGCATAGGCCGTCACGCCGAACCATGCATCCGACGCCTGAAGCGAATGCGCATTGAACGCGGCATCGGCAATGCCGCCGATTGGATTGGCCAGGAGCACTTTCTTCGATAGCCCCAGAATGAACAAGGATACCCCGGACGCGAATTTGTCCCAGGTGTGCGTTCGTTGAACCAATTGGTCGGCGACGGTGTTGTACCGGATGATGGGGCCGGCCACCAACTGGGGATACAACGAGATGTAACAGGCAAAGTCCGCAAAGGATCGGACAGGAGGGGCCTGACGGCGGAAGACATCGATGCTGTAACTCAAGGCATGAAAGGTATAAAAGGAGATGCCCATCGGCAAGATGATCTGTAGTACCGGTAACCCTTCGACACCCACCCACGAGAGCATCTGGTTCAGGTTGGTCTGAAAGAACATGAAATATTTGAAGAAACCCAGCGTTCCCAAACTGATGGCCACCGCCAGAGTAACCCCGACGAACCGCCGGCGCGGGCTTGCGCCGGGGGCAGCCATCATCTTTCCGCAGAGATAATTGACGGTTGTAACCAGCAGCATCAATAGGATAAACCACGGATTCCACCAGCCGTAAAAAACATAGCTCATCACAAGAAGGAAGCCGTTCCGAGAGCGGGAAAGAATATCCTCCGACTTACCCAGGGAACGGATCAGCCACGGCAACGCATAGTAAATCAGCAGTACCAGGGGAAGAAAGTAGAACAGGAAGATATAGCTGCTAAAGACCATGGATGCCAAACCTTTCAGGCCGTTTGGGCATGGCCGTCATGCGGCCCCGATAACGATCGGTTCGCCAAGCCCTACTCCTTCGCCAGATTGGTCCAGACCGCCCAGTAAATCGGCCCGGTATCCTGCCCGAAGTATTTGTTCACGATTCCGCCCATGAAGCAATCCTCGATCGGCACCTGCAGGGCCATACGATGGATCTGGCCGGCCTCGAAGACCCTCAGATTGCCGCCGATCTCTTTGACCCGCCGGTCAGGGGCCTCGCTTCGGGGCTTGAAGGGATTGTAGTGGCCCACGAAGATCGTGTCGCCCTGGATCTGGCCGCGGTGAACCTTGAAGACCTGATATTTGAGAATCGTGGCATAGTCATACAATTCCCGCTTGAAGATCGCCCCTTCGGGAATCTCGACCAGCCGGGCGGTCACCTCGATGGTCCCCTTGGTTGTCATGTGTGGATCTTCGCCTGAAATTGCGGAGCAGCCGGATTTGCCTCGGCAGGAAATACAGAGGATTGCCAATGACAAAACAATAAGTGCCCAAATAATCCCGCCCTGTTTTTTCATGGAGCGATTGTTCCTTCTTGACCTATCTTATCGGTATAAGTCCAATCCGGTTCCCATCCCAAACCCAGGTCCAGACGAAGTCCCGGTTTGGAATCGGGATATTGTTTCTTCAACGCTGCGCTATGATCCCCAACCATGGGTGTATCCGACCAGCGGAGGATGGCCATCGTCGTCTGGGAATTGTCCACCTTCCCCAGGTCCTCGACGCTTCGCGTGAACAGGACATACTGGCCGTCCGGCGACATGCACCCGCCATAGGCATGGCGGCCTTCTTCGGCATACAGCATCCGGCCGTCTTTGCTGTCACCGCCGACGACCCAAAGCTCCGCACGCCCGCCTTTATCGGGAATAATGCCTCTCGAATAGAGGATATGATTCGAATCCGGCATCCAGTCGGGCGTGCNNCCGCCAGCCACTTTCCGTCCGGCGACAAAACCAGTTGCTGAACGACGCCCTTTCGTGGAAGTTGACGAACGATCTTGCGAGTTTCCAACTCCACGATTTGAATCTCTTTGGGAGTCAGGCAAGCCAGTTGGGTCTCGTCGGGGCCCCAGGAGGCCCAGGGAAACGCATTTCCGTATTCGACCGGATCCCGGCAGTCGGCCCGCATGACCACAAGATCGAAAGTGCCATAGGTGTTGTTATCAACCGGTTCGGTTTTCGGCATACGATAGTAGAGAAGCTTTTTGCCATCTCGGGA
>PMBP01000366.1 GCA_003152975.1 Phycisphaerales bacterium
GTGCAGGAGGCGTGGCGCCAGATCGACGTGGAGCTGCACCGCCGGCACGACCTGATCCCCAACCTCATCGAGACGACCAAGGGGTACATGCAGCACGAGCGCGGGACGCTCGAGAGCGTCACCCAGGCCCGTGCCCAGGCGATGGGCGCTAAGTCCGTGGGCGAGTCGGCCAAGGCCGAAGGGATGCTGTCGGAGGCCCTGACCAAATTCATGATGGTCGCCGAGAGCTACCCCGACCTGAAGGCCAACCAGAACTTCCTGGCCCTGCAAGAGACGCTGACCAGCACCGAAAACAAGATCGCCTTCGCGCGGCAGGCCTACAACGACTCGGTGCTGTTCTACAACAACAAGATCCAGATGTTCCCCTCGAATGTCGTCGCCGAGACCTTCGATTTCACCAAGCGGGAATTCTTCGAGGTGGAAAACGCGGCCGAACGCGAAGTGCCGAAGGTCAGCTTCTCGTAGAATCGTGTTTCGTTGTAGGGGCGGGTTTGAAACCCGCCCGTACTGGATGCCGGGTCAAGCCCGGCATGACAACGGGGTTTGTCAGCTCAGGGACTATTGTTGTCATTCCGGCAAATGCCGGAATCCAGATCTTTCTGGGCAAGAATAGAAACCAACGGAACCTCGTTCAATGTGGGAACTGATCCGGGTCAATAAGCGCAACTCCGTCGTCCTGCTGGCGGTCATGGCGGCCTGCCTGGTCGGCCTGGGCGCGGCGCTGGGCGGCGGATTTGCCGGACAAAACGGCCTCATCGGCGGGATGCTCGTCGCGGTGGTGGTGTGGGCGGCCCTGTCGGTGGTCAGTTTAACCAGCGGCGACCAGATCCTGCTGGCATCCAGCCAGGCGGTGCCGATTACGCCCGAAGTTCATCCGCAACTCTTTAATGTCGTCGAGGAACTCAAGATCGCCGCGGGTCTGCCGAACCTGCCGAAGATCTACCTGATCAACGACCCCTCGCTGAACGCCTTTGCGACCGGCCGCAGCCCCAAGTCGGCCTCGGTGGCGATCACGGCGGGCCTCCTTGCCCGCCTCAACCGCGATGAACTCCAGGGCGTCATGGCCCACGAAATAAGCCACATTGTCAACCGGGATATCCTGTTTGTCACCCTGGCCGGCGTGATGCTCGGCAGCATTGTATTGCTCAGCCGGATGTTCCTGCAGAGCTCGATGTACGGCTCGATGGGTTCGCGGCGGCGGTTTTCCTCCCGGGACTCGCAGGGATCCGGCCAGGGCCAGTTGATCTTTGCCGTCATCGCGATCCTTGCGGCGATTCTCGCCCCGATCCTGGTCCAGATGTTTTATTTCGCCTTGTCGCGGCAACGGGAATACCTGGCCGACGCGGGGGCGGCACGATTGACCCGCTACCCGGAGGGGCTGGCCTCGGCCCTGGAAAAGATTTCCGGCAACACCGCCCCCCTGGCGTCAGCCAACGAGGTCACCGCGCCGATGTACATCGACAACCCCTTCCGCGGGGCTAAAGCGTTCACCTTGTTCAGTACCCACCCGCCGATCGAGGAACGGATCCGGATCCTGCGGAGCATGAGTCAGGGGGCGGCACTGAAGGATTACGCCCAGGCCTATCGCCAGACGATCGGCTCGGATTCGGGACTGCCGCTGTCGGCACAAAAGGATTCCGAACCTGTCGGCATTCGCGCGGCCTCGTCGGATCGTTCGGCGGTGGAAGGCGGCAAGACGGCCCAGCGGCAAATGGGCGATTTGGTCCGCAAGGCCAACGGCTTTGCGTTTGTGCCCTGCTCCTGCGGCGTTACGCTTAAAGTCCCGCCGAATTATGCCTCACCCCAGGTGGACTGTCCCCGCTGCGGAACAACCCTGACGGTCGGCCGATAAGCGAGTTGCCCCGGCAAGAATTGAATTGATTGCGGACAGGGTTCTCCCGTTTAGCGGAGGACCCAGTTTTTTTCCTTGAAGGCCAGGTTGGCCACCGAACGCAGGGCCGCGTCGCCGCCGATGCCGTATTCCAGCGCCAGCGTCTTGCGGAGGAGCACCTTTTCCGGATTGCCCTGGGCGTCAACTTTGACCGGGTGAGGGATCACGACGGTTTCATTGCTCAGGCCCGAAACGAACAATGACACGCTTTTGGCCTTCGGATCAAAGTCCTGCCAGATGATCGCGACATCGCGGGCGTTGTCCTGGCCGGGCAGAACCTTGGTGTTGCAGTGTTCGATCCATTCGAGGAATGGGTACTGGCCCTGATGGAGCCGCTTGATCTGATCGAAGACGGCCGTGGTGACACCTTTTCCCGCCTGGGTTACTTTGAGGGAATCGGTCACCAGGTCACAGGCCGGATAGAACGGGGCCTCGCCCGCTGTTGGGGCCTGCGTCAATGTCAGGATAATATACCAGAATCGTTTAGGTTGCGTTTCGCCGGGCACCGTCAGGGTAATCTGCCGGGGCTGGTCGAATACCACATTGAATGTCCAATCCTTCGGTCCCGGAACCAGGGAGGGCTTGGGAAAAGCCGGACATTCCCCAGCCAAAGACACCATGGCCGCCACCGCAATCGCCGACATCCAGATTGTCCGCATGGATCCTGTCCTTTCGTCGTTTCTGATAGTCAACGGCAGTATTGTACTATGGGCCAGGGTACAGGTAAAGAGGGATTCGAAAAATCACGGGGGTATTTCCCGG
>PMBP01000090.1 GCA_003152975.1 Phycisphaerales bacterium
CTATACCGATAGAACTGACCTGAAGTATCTGGCGATGGCCCCGGCAAAAGAGCCGGTGGTCACGACCAAGTTTGGATTCAAGAAATTGACCTGGGCGGGGCAGAAGACGCCAGGGGTGCGACTTGATGCCGATCTGTTGCCGCCATCGGATGAAGTGCTCGGTTCAATCTACATCACGACAATCAAGGACTGGGAAACTATTCGAAAATGGTATCGGTCGATCAGCGATGCGGTGCTGGCGGACAATCCCAGAACGGAGAAACTCTGCAAGGAGATCACTGCTGGAAAGAATACTGACAAGGAAAAACTGGAGGCGCTCTATTCGTACGTTGCGCTCCAGATACCTTATCAGACGATTGGCTTCGACTACGACGGTTCCATCCCGCGGCGACCGGATGAATGTCTCTTGAATCAGTGGGGGGATTGCAAAGACAAGACCCATCTGGCGGTGGGGTTGTTCCGGGCAGCGGGGCTGAATGCCTGGCCGGTGTTGGTTCTGACCAGTGGCGACGGGAGTAGAATGCCGTTGCCGCAGTTTTCGTTTGACCATGAGATAATCGGGTGTCTGACAGGGGGCGATACTGTCTTTATCGATCCGAGCGACCTCACGGCGGGCCCCTATAGGACGGTCACGGCGGCCATTTCGGGGCAGCCGTTCTTGCCGATTGGCCCAAATCCGGAGATGGCGTTGGGAGCGATTCCAAAAATCCCGGCCGATCAATACCATACTGATACAAGGCTTGGGATTACCGTTTCGGACACCGGTTCCAGCCGATTCACTTGTGCTCGCACTTGCTATAACGTCAGTGCGGGGAATCGCCGGGATGGGCTTCGCGGCAAATCAACTGCGGATCTGATGTCGAGTATTGGGACGGACTTCTCATCGAGCTGGGGAACATCGATGACCCTGGACACGCTTACGTACGACTCGGTTGAGACAGTTGATTCGGTATTTCACGAGTTCTGGGGAGGGCAGATGAGATTGAACGTCAGTGAGATCGGTACGACCCGGCTGATTACGATTCCGGACTGGTCCAATATTCCGACCAGTTTGCCGGCCGACCTCATGATAGATCAGGTACTAAGTTATCCGGTCGTACTGGATGCGAGGTGCGGGACATATAACAAGACGCTGGTATTGACAGTGCCGGAGTCATTTGGCGAGCCCCAAGTCGCCAAGGCGGTATCGATTTCCGACTCACTGTATTCATTCAGTTCGAACTCAAACTGGGACAAGGACAAGCGCACGCTTACCCTTGAATTCCGTCTGGGCATTAGTGTTGGGCGATGCGACCGCAAGACCTTTGCCGGATTTGCTAATAGTGTGATCAAGTCGTTCAAGACGCCGATTCTGTTTCAACAACTCTAGGGGGATTTGTAACAGAATAGAAGTTCACGACATAAGTTAGATTTAGTTCAACGGGCTGCCCATGAGATTCAGGGCAGCCTTTCATTTTGGGTCATACAGTGTATCAAGGCGGGTCTATAGAGAATAATATACTTGACAGGATTTGATCGGCAGGCGATTTTCCGGTGAAGAGGGGATGGGGGCGGGTCATTCGACCCAAATGTTCACAAGAGCACAAATGAATATTCAATCCGTGGTTTGTTCGTTCACACCTCACAATGAAGGAAAACGTCTATGAAGCGTACGTTGACTCGTCCGAGCAGCATGGTTGTGCTGTTGGCTGTTGCCGTTCTCGCTCTCTCCCTGGGTCTCTGGGGATGCTCTGAGAACAATAATGGCCCAATTTCTTCAGATCAGTCTCAGGCCGGCGTGTTGTCAGCAGACAATCCGCAGGTTCAGGCTGTCATGGTCGTTCAGAACCGCCACACCGGTCACCTGATGCAGGATCCGGAAGTAATCGGAACGGCGACATCGCTCGATGCCAATGGACATCCGGCAGTGTTGTTGCTGGTTACGTCGAAGCGGGCATTTGATGCCGCTCCGAAAACACTCGATGGCGTACCGGTTGAAGTTATGTTGACCGACAAAGTTGTCGCCATGGCGGGTGTAAGCCACACGGCCAAGCAGACTCCGCCGATCCAGCTGGGAACCTCCGGCGGATGGGCAAAGGATCTTGCCAACGGCTATTGTTGCGGCGGAACGCTTGGTTCGCTCATCAAGGTGGGCGGAACCCTGCGCGTGCTCTCTAACTATCACGTGCTCGAAGCCGACATCGTGTCCGGCGGCAACGGTACTGTTGCGACGACCGGCGATGCGGTCATTCAGCCCGGTTTGATCGACGTGAATTGCAACAAGGCCAATGCACAGACGGTCGCCACGCTGGTGAAAACCAGCTCTCTCCCGGGCAGCAACGTTGACTGTNNGAACCCGAACGGTTCGATTCTTGAGATTGGCACGTTGACCTCCGCGACCATCGCGGCTTCGGTAGGCCAGGCGGTCAAGAAGAGCGGCCGTACGACCGGTCTGACCCGCAGCAAAGTGAGCGGTTTGAACGCCACCATCAGCGTTGCCTACGAAAACGAATGCGGCGGCGGCACGGCGTTCACCAAAACATTCACAGGACAAATTGTGATTGCCAACAAAGGCAGCAAGTTTTTGAACAGCGGCGATT
>PMBP01000117.1 GCA_003152975.1 Phycisphaerales bacterium
CCCGAACTCGCAGGGCAAGCCAACCTATACGGAACCCGATCCGCAGATCGCCAAGGACGCACTGGACAAAGCGAGGCGGGAACACCTGGCAGAGAAACAGGCCAAGGCGGAGAAGTCGGTACAGGATTCACCACAAGACACGAAAGTTCACTTCGATCTGAAAAACCTGGCAAAGTTCATCCGGGAGTATCTCAACCCAATCACCAAGCGGTAGCGTCTCGCCCGTTCAAGGCAATCGCTGAGAATAATTCTTGGAATTGTGCTTGACGACCGGAAAGTATAGGATATACTATCAGTATGAAGACACAACAAACCATACTCGAAATCATCCGATCCGAAATCCGTAATGGTACGGAAACACGGTATCGAATCAGCAAATCTACAGGGGTCGAGCAAGCTGTCCTTTGCAAGATCATGCAGGGCGGATCATGCAAGGTCGAGACGGCAGATTTACTGTTGAAACACTTCGGTTACACAATCACGAAGGGGAAATAGCATGGCAAGCATATCGGTTGACAAAAAGACGGGACTCAAGCGGTTACTGTTCAACCTGGGCGAAAAGCGGGTCACGATCCATATGGGCAAGCCCTACGCCCGCAAGCCGGAAGAACACAGCATGAAGGATCGGCGGCAAGAAGCCCAAGCCCACAGGATCTTCTGTGCCCACATCGACGCCCTGATAACGGCCAGCGATAAGCAAGAGTCGATCGCCCCCGATACGGCGGTTTGGGTCAAGGGGCTGGCCAAGGGGTTGCTGGGCAAGCTCGGGGCGTTGGGGCTGACGCAGGAGCGGCGCCGGGGGCCGATCTCCATCGGTACATTCGTCGATGAGTATCTCCAGAAGAAAACCAACATCCGGGAGCGGACGCGGATCAATCTGAAACAGACCCGGGGGCTGATGGTCGAATTCTTCGGCGATAAGGACATGGCGAAGATATACCGCGGGGATGCCGAGGACTTCCGATCGTTTCTGATCAGCCAGAAGAAACTTACCGAAGGATCCACGGTCTCGCGTCACATGGGTCGGGCCCGGCAGTATTTCGAGGCGGCGATACGCCGAAAGATCATCACCGAGAATCCATTCAAGGGCGATGGGATGCCATCCTGTAAGGTTCGGGGGAATCCTGAACGGTTTTACTTCGTGACGCAGGCAGAGGCCCAGAAGCTGATTGACGTGGCGCCCTCTACCGAATGGCGGTTGCTGATCGCCCTGGCTCGCTACGGGGGCCTACGAACGCCCAGCGAACCGCTGGCGCTTCGATGGGCAGATGTGAACTGGGAGCGCAGTAGAATCCGGATTCCATCGTCCAAGACGGCCCACCAGGGCAAGGATCATCGTTGGATCCCCATGTTCCCGGAACTTCGTCCCTACCTTCAGGATGCCTTCGACGAGGCCCAGGATGGTTCTGAATGGGTCATCACGAGATCCAGGGATTCGGACATCAATCTTCGGACCCAGCTCGGCCGGATCGCCGGCAGGGCGGGCTTGACGCTGTGGGAGAAGCCCTGGCAGAATATGCGGGCAACGCGGCAGACGGAACTAAATGAGGTTTATCCCTCGCATGTCGTTGCCAAGTGGATGGGCAACACAGAGTCAGTTGCCAACGAACATTACCTGATGCTGACCGACGAGCATTTTGAGCGGGTGGCAGGGGTGTCGGAAAAACCGGCGCAAAAAGCGGCGCAGTACAAACCCGAAACCGTCCGAAACGGTAGTAAGCCATCGGACGCGGTAAAAACGAAAATCGCCGATCTTACGGGCAAAACCGGCGATTTACGACACCTTACTATTCCTCACATTGTGTATCCATTACCCCCAAGGAGATTCGAACTCCTGTTACCGGGATGAGAACCCGGCGTCCTAGGCCTCTAGACGATAGGGGCGTCAAGAAATAAAGATCAAAAAGCCCATAGAAAAACTGGCGGCGGGTGGATTTGAACCACCGACCTTAGGCTTATGAATCCCACGCTCTAACCAACTGAGCTACACCGCCGTATTGAAAACCCCATAAACTACCCTCTTTTTTTCGGTTTGGCAAGGGCCTACCGTCGAATTTTATGAAATTTCCTCCGTCGAAACAAGCACCCGGAGCGAATTTTCCGGTTGACCGGACGGGCCGTATCCGGTATCGTTCGTACGAACCATCGGCCCGCCGGGTTCGTATGCAAGGAAGGCGGGGCCAATTAAGGAGTCCCTGTACCAAAAACCGTTGGAGAAACCCATGAGAACCACAAATCCGATATTTAAGCAGAACGAGTTTTCTGAGGATACCGCGTATTCCAGAGGCGACAACTCCGGGGTCGAAGTGATCGGCGAACCGGGCTTTTCCGATATCGCATCCGCCGGGACTCGCATGACCGTCATGGGCGCCGTCAACAAGACCTTCCTGCTATTGATCCTGCTGATCGGCGGGGCCGGCTGGACCTGGCGTCTGGTCGCCTTGGGCGGCAACCCCATGCCGTGGATGCTTGCCGGCCTGTTCGGTGGATTACCGATTGTGTTGCTTTTGCCCTTCAAACCGACCTGGGCCGCGGTTTTGGCGCCAATCTATGCAGTTCTCGAAGGATTGTTAATTGGCGCTCTCTCGGCCATATTCGAACGGCAGTATCCGGGCATTGTCATCCACGCCGTCGGCCTGACCATCGGAGTCTTGGCCTGCATGTTGATCGCCTATCGTTCCGGTATCATCCGCGTTACGGATAAATTCATACTGGGCGTTGTGGCCGCCACAGGCGCGGTCTTTCTGATCTATCTGGTGGATTTCATTCTCCACTGGTTCGGATCATCGATCCCCATGATTCATTCCACCGGGGCGCTTGGAATCGGCGTCAGCGTCGTTATCATCATCATTGCCGCGCTGAATCTGGTGCTGGATTTTCATTTCTTTGAGGTCGGCGAACGAAACGGTGCTCCCAAGTACATGGAATGGTACGCCGCCTTCGGCCTGATCGTTACCCTCGTCTGGCTGTACCTGGAAATCCTCCGCCT
>PMBP01000493.1 GCA_003152975.1 Phycisphaerales bacterium
AGGACGCTGAGCGAATATATCGACATGCGGGCGGATTGTTCCAGGAAAGGAAGCTGAGCAGCGGTGGTCGCCACGAGGGCCTGGGCATTGGCGACATCCAGGCCGCTATCCAACCCCCCTGCCAGGCGTTTGCGGGTCAGGTCGGCTGTGTGCCGTTGCGAGGTAAGGTTCCGTTGGGTCAGCTCGATCTGCTGCTGCAAGGTCCTCAGTTCGAGGTAGTTCCGGGCGACATCGGCAGCCAGGGTGACCCAGACGGCGCGGCGGGACTCGACGGNNGTCCAGTTCCCAGGCGGCGTCGAATCCGGCCTGGTAGAGGTTGGTCGTGGGACGGGGCGTTCTGTTGTTAGTGGCGGCGGATTGGCCGCGACGGAAGGAGCCAACGACATCGACGGTGGGTGCCAGGCCGGATATGGCCATCGCCCGGGCGGCACGGCTTTGGCGGATGCGGGATTCGGCGACCTTGAGATCCAGATTGGATTCCATGGATCGNNTGGACGAGCGACACCAAGGTTGGATCGTGAAAGACCGTCCACCATTGGGCCAGGTTCGGATCGGTCGAGTTTGCCGTATTGGGATCGGATTGGGTCCATGAGGCAGGCACGGCGACTTGCGGGGGTTGGAAGTCGGGGCCGACCTTGCAGCCGATGAATACGGCCAAGGGCAAAAGCCAAAGCCCGATACGCATCGGGCTTTGAATCAGTGTCATTCGCAACGCATGATTCATGGCATAATCTCCTTACCGGGCCTTAAAGGCCGGGTTGATTATTCGTATCGAAGGGCCTCGATGGGNNGCCTTCCAGGCCGGATAGTAACCGAAGATGATCCCCACTCCGGCCGAGACCAGGACCGCAGCGGCGATGGCCGTAGGCGAAGTCTGAACCGGCCAGCGAAGAAGCATCCGAACCAGCGTCGAACCGCCGTGGCCGAACAGGATCCCCAGGGCGCCTCCGGCCAGGCACAGAACGACCGCTTCGACGAGGAACTGTAGCAGGATGTCGCGGGCGCGGGCGCCGACNNCATGATCCCCACGCCGCCCACGATCAATGAAATCGACGCCACGAACAGCAGCAGGCGGGTCATGTTGTCGTTCACCTGGGCGAACGTGTTGCTCAACTCGGTCATGTCGCGGAGATTGAAATCATCCGGTTCTCCGGCGCGAATGTGATGCCGCTCACGGAGCATACGGGTCATTTGCTGGATGGCCGCGGGAATTCGATCCGCGGATTGTGCCGCCACCATGATCTGGTCGATGCTGGTAAACCGGACCGGCAGAGGGGTGTCGGCGGCCTGGATATCCGATCGCTGCGGGTACAGCGTGGTCTGGGCGCTGGGATAGAGGTTGCTGAGGGTGTTGACGGTGGAGCTGGAGCCGCTGCTGGTACTTTGGTTGGAGGTCGCCAGCGTCGAGCCGCTGACGCGATACTTGATCGTCGTCCAGGGCGCGATGATGATGTCATCCTGATCCATGCCCATCATGTTGGCGCCTTTACTACTGAGAACACCGGTGACGCGGAAGGAGACATTTTTGATACGGATTTCCTTGCCGATTGGGGACTGGCCCTCGAACAACTCGCGGACGATGGTCTGGCCGACAACGCAGACTTTGTTGCCGTTGAGGACATCGCGGTCGGTAAAGGATTCGCCGTCGGCCATGTCGGCCCATTCGCGAACATCGAGAAACGCCGGCGTGGTCCCGTTCATGGAGGCGGGAACCCAGTTGCGGTTTCCATAAACGACCTGGGTTCGGGCCCGTACGACGGGGGCGGCGCTGCGAATGTCGGGACATTCGCGAAGGATGGCCTGGCAGTCGTCCGGGGTCAGCGTGATGGCGCTGCCGAAACCGAAGCTGATACCGCCGCTGGCGGAGGCGCCGGGCATGATCAGGATATTGTTGGCCCCCATACTTGATATCGCCTTTTGAATGGCGGCCGAGGAGCCGGCGCCGATTTCCATCATGGCGATGACGGCCGCGACGCCGATGACGATGCCGAGGGTGGTGAGCATGGCCCGCATGGGATTGCGTTGCAGGGCCCGCATGGCCGTTCGAAGGGTTCGAAGGATCTTCATGGTCGGCCTCCGGAATCCGGGGCCGGCTCGGCGGGGCCATCCACAATTACGCCATCGTGGATACGGATGAGCCGTCGGGCGTGTTGGGCAACCGTGGGGTCGTGGGTAACCAAAATGATGGTGATGCCATCCTCGGTGTTGAGCTTCTGAAACATCTTGAGGACATCCTCGCTGGTTTTGGAATCCAGATTTCCGGTCGGCTCGTCGGCAAACAGAAGCCCCGGCCGGTTAATCAAGGCCCGGGCAATGGCCACTCGTTGCTGCTGGCCGCCGGAAAGTTGGGAGGGCTCGTGGTCCATCCGGTCCTGGAGGCCGACACGGGCAAGCATCTCTTCGGCCCGCTGACGGGCCTTCCGTTCGGAAAGGGACTTATCCGTGTAGGTCAGGGGCATCGCCACATTGTCCAGGGCGCTGGTGCGGGGAAGAAGGTTGAAGTTCTGGAAAACAAATCCGATCTGGCGGTTGCGGATCAGGGCCCGCTGGTCGGACGAGAGTCGGGAGATTTCGCGGCCTTCCAGCCAATACTCGCCGCTGCTGGGGCGATCAAGACAGCCCAGGATATTCATCAGGGTGCTTTTGCCCGAACCCGACGCACCCATCAGAGCGACCAACTCGCCGCGGGCGACCGTCAGGGAAATGCCCCGGAGCACGGGCACATCGATGTCGCCCATGTGATAGGTCTTGAACAGGTTGCGTAATTCGATCCATTCCATGGCGTTCCCTCGGAATTGGATGAGCTGTTCTACGGACGACCACCGGCTGGGCCGGGTCCGCCGGTTCCACCCGTTGAGCCGCTTCCACCGGGTCGGTTTGGCCGGATTCGCGGAGCGAAGGGGTTGGTCGTGTCGCTGGCGGCGGCAGAGAGAGTATCCTGTCCGATGACCACTTCAAGCCCCTCGGTAAGGCCATCGCCTTCCACTTCGGTCATCAGGCCGTCGGTCAACCCGGTCCGGACGCGAATCGGGCGAAACTGTTCCCCGTCCATCACCCAGAGCACGCCTTCGCTGGATTTTGTTTCCGCCGTCGGGGTCGAGGGAGAACCCGACGGCCGCGGGCGGTTGGCGCCGGCCGATGCGGATTTGGCCGGAATTTTATCCATAAATTCGGGAGGTATTTTATCCGCAGGCGGAGACCACCGCAGGGCGGCGTTGACCACCTGCAGGACTGCCGGCCTGCGGACCAGTTCAAATTGAACATTGGCTGTCAGATAGGGCAACAATCTCCCTTTGCTGTTGTCGGTTATCACTTCAACGGTATAGGTCACGACATTCTGCGTCATGGAGGCGTTCCATCGGACCTTTCCCACCTGTCCCAAAAAGGTTTCGCCCGGAAACGCATCGACGGTGAAACGCGTCAATTGGCCGGGGCTGATCTTTCCGATATCCACCTCATTGACGATCACCCAGACCTGCATCCGCGTGAGGTC
>PMBP01000250.1 GCA_003152975.1 Phycisphaerales bacterium
TCGGCCATGTTGCCGGCGCCGATAAATCCGATTGTATCCATAGGAAATCTGCCGCTGGTTAACTTCCATTTTACGGTTCAAAAGCCATTCATCCGTCCATATTACGGCTTTTCGAGGGCATGTAAACATCAAATTCCAACGGGCAAACCTGGCCCCTGGGGCCAACCCCTTTCCAATCCGGCCTATTGGCTATTCCACCCCATGGCAATGTTACGACCGATTGTTTTATCGGACTATGAGGGGGAATGGATTGGCGGTTGAATCGTGTTTTTCATCCTTTTTTTCCTTGCTGTCCGATACATATACAGTACAATATTCAGGTTTGAAACGAGGTCAACAACAGGGATACAGACCACGGAAGGTTCCCCTGAGTAAGGACAACCTTCAGGCCATGAATACACTACCAGAGCGAATCCATCCGTGCCAACAGGAAATCGGGAATGTGTCGGGTTCTCCGATATGCGGGCCTGAATGACTACGCAGGCCGTTCTTTCCGGAACCAACTAAAGTCGCCGGCGGCGTGATTTTGTTTTGCCGCCCGAGGAAATACAAAGAGACAAACGAGGTATTGAGATGTTCGGCAAATCGCGGGGCAGGTCCAGTTCGGGATTGTGGATGGTTGTGTGTTGTGTGGCGTTGGTGTGGGTATGGGGGTGCTCGCAGGATCAGGCCTTGACAGACGCGCAGCGGATGAAGATCGCGACCGAGCGAAAGATGGTCGCGCAGAAACCCCGACGAATGATCTTCAACAACGACGGCGGCGACATGCCGCGAGGCCCGGAGACGGCCCAGCAGTTCCTGGCCAAGCGGATGGCCGGGCTGGTGGACACGCAGGTCGATTCGATTTTCTATAGCACGCCCTACTCCTACCAAGTCGTTACGGCGCCGCTGGTGGATAAAGACGGCAACCCCACCAGCAAGGACACGCTCGACACGGCGATCGAATTCGCCCACGCCTACAAGAAGGAACTGTTCTGGTCGATGCGGATGAACGACTCGGCCGATTCGAGTCTGGAAGGCGGCCTCAAGCTCAATCCGTGGAAGATCGATTTCCGGGCGAATTTGATGGCCCCCAGCCACATGTCCTTCCCGTACGGCTGGGTGAACCGGCCAAGCTGGCCGTGGTCGGCGATGAACTATGAGAATGTCGAGGTGCGGGCGCATGTGTTCGATGTCATCGCCACCGTATGCAACCGCTACGATGTCGATGGAATCGAGATGGATTTCTGGCGATGGCCGGTGTTCTTCCGGCCGCAGTTATTCGGCCAACCGGTGACGCAGGCCCACTGCGATATGATGACCGACTTGCTCCGGCAGGTTCGGGCGTTCACCGAGCGGCAGGGCCACAAACGCGGCCGGCCGATCCTGATCGCGGTGCGGATTCCCGATTCGGTGTGGTACGCCAAGCAGGTGGGGCTGGATGTCATCCAGTGGCTCGATGAGGACCTGGTCGATATGCTCATCGGCGGGGAGTACTTCCAGTTGCAGCCGTGGGACCACCTGGTTCGCGTGGGCAAGCACTACAATGCGCCGGTCTATGCGTGCCTGAGCCGCTCGCGGATTCCCGACGACGCCGAGGTGTTCCGCGGCGAGGCCCTGACGGCGTGGGAGGCGGGGGTCAGTGGAATATATACTTTCAATGACTTCAATGTTGATAGTCCGCGGTTCCGCGAACTGGGCGACCCCAAGCTGTTGCAGACGCTGCCCCGCAAGGATAAATACAAGCTCGGCTATCTGGAATGGATGCACAACCAGTGGGTGGGCACGCTGCTCAAGGACGGCCAGCGGTTTTACGACAAGAAGCTGATGGCCAAGTGGGAGGAACCTCTGCCCCAGATCTTCGACGGGATCAATGTCGGCTTTGAGCCGGGGCGGAACCTGTCGATGGTCTATACGACCGACCGGTACAAGCTGTCGTTCGTGGAGCGGGAAGGCCGATATGAGCTGTACGACATCCTGACCGACCCGCACGAGCGGACGGACCTGGCGGCCAAGATGCCGGAGGTGTTCGTGCCGATGAAGGAGAAATTCGACCTGTGGCGTCAGAAAAACGCGCCGATCCTTTTCAACCCGTAGGGGATCACTACGATTGATTCCTGACCTGTTATCCCGTATCATGAGCCGGCGAAATACCGTCGGCTTTTTTTGTGTCCGGATTTGGGGAAACCGCATGAACAATCGGATTGCCACACGAACTGTAGTGGCCCTTTTTCTGTTCTGTCTTGGCGGCGTGTTTGCGGTCGAGCCGGAGCCGGTTATCCTCTATGATCTGCAGTACGCCAACGCGATCGATCCGAAGGATCCGAGGCAGTTGGAGATGGCGTGGGACCATTGCCATCTGGTCTCGGCGCTGCAGGGGATCGTCAACCGGCAATCGCCGCGGCTGTATGTCCTGTTTGTTGAATCCCATCATCGCAAGATCAACATCGATCAATATTGGCTGGACTATCTTCGTAAGCCGGGCAACTGGCTGGCCGATCGGCCGATCCGNNCAGCAATTCACAGGAATAATAAACGGTTTTGTCGTTTATGATCCAAAAGTCGGGGCGACCAGCAATGTGGCCTCGACAGTCGCCGGCGCCGAGAACCTGCTGCCGATCCGCTATGATCCCGATCCGGAGTCGCTGTACACTCAACTGGTGACCGGCGGGCCAAAGCTGGGGGTGAAGGTCTGGCTGGTCAATCCGGACGGGTCCAGCCGATTCACCGGGCAGGGAACAATCCCGGATGGGAATCGGCCATCGACGGGATCGGCCAAGTGCGACGCGTATCTGTGGATGAAGCAGCGGTATCTCGATACCGGATTGTGCGACGGCGGATACGGGGCGTATTACATCGACCAGTTCTGGTTGAAGAACCCCCGGGCGACGGTGCTGAACCATCACTGCCTGACGAATCATGACTATTTTATCTCGCAAAAGGCATTTTTCTTCGATCTGCATGTCTGGGGCGACGAGCCGCCGATCGACGATCCCCAGCAAAAGCCCGGCACGGATGTCGAGACGCTCAAGGAGCTACTGCTCAGCGCCTATGAGCAAGGCGGAAAGGACCGCATGATCCACATCGGCGGGTTTGTGCCGTGGGCCAACAAGTACACCAGCCATGTCGGCGGCAAACATGAGCCGGTGGCCACCGAATGGGAGTACGGGAAGGTCATCAGCGCCTACAATGGATACATGGATGCCGACGCGGTCGATGATGGCGCGATGGCCAACGCGTCGTTCTTCCGGCATTTTCCGCTGAAGCCGGAGTACCCGCAGCGGTGGACGACGCGGCAGGAATTGATCGACCGCAAGCTGCTGACGGCCGACGGGCAGGTGAATGTCGATGGCCGCCAGTTCCTGATTTTCTATGTGGGCGACTACGACTGTGCGGCCTGGCTGTACCAGTGGATCCCGCTGATCTGGGACGACCCCAACCGCGGCAAGGTGCCGATGATGTGGGCGATCGGCCCGCACCTGGCGCGGCGGGCGCCGATGGCGATGGACTACCTGCGGAGGACCGCGACGGCCGGCGATTACTTCTTCGCCTCCGACAACGGGGCCGGGTATTGCGAGCCGGGGATGCTGCAGGAGCCGCGCGAGATATCGGGGTTGCCCAGCGGCCTGGACGCGTGGCAAAACCATTGCGAAGCGTTCTATCGACAGTGGGGACTGACGGTGACGGGGTTTATCATCTATGCCCACGGGCCGGTCCTCAACGACAAGGGGTACACCTGCTATGCGGCCTTCAGCCCCAACGGGATCGTCCCGCAGTTTGGGCCGGCGACGCGGCTGGCGGGGAATATGCCCGTACTGCGGCACGACCACGATGTGCAGGAAGATGATCCGGTCGCGGCGGCCGAGCATGTCCTGCGGCGGATCGAGGAACGAACCAAGGCGGGACTGCCACCGTTCCACTGGTTCCGCAACATCCTCAAGACGCCGACCTGGTACCTGCGGACAAACGAGGAGATCATCAAGAGGAACCCCAAGGTTGAACTGCTGGATGCGCCGGCGTTCTTTGAGTTGTACCGGATCTATCTGCACACGCACCCGGAATTGGCCGCGGGGAAACCTTAAAAATGACTATTGAATATTGACTATTTCAATTCCCGTTGTTTCCGACCACCGGCAGGCCGCGGAGGTCTTTGACCCCGAGCATGCGCAGAAATTTTTGTCGAATGTCGCGTTCGAGGCGCAGAATCTGGTTGTCGCTGCGATCGAGCAGGGGGATTTGGCCGCCGGCGTAGGTCAGGTGTCCTCCGCCGGTGCCGCGGCGGGCGACGAGGCGCCGGGCGATGCGGGCGGCGTCTTTGCCTTCCAGACAGGTCCGGATCGACAAGAGCAGCTTGCCCTGCGCCCGGCCGGTGCACAGGGTCCACCAGGTGTTTTCCTCGCGTAAGAGCAGGTCGGCGACCTCGGCGATCATGTCGGCGTTGTCGATGGGGCCCAGGTCGGTGACGATGGCATTCTCATAATACCGGGCTTTGTGGAGGGCATTTGACAACATCTGGAAGTAACTTCGGGGCACCGACCCTTTCTGGATTTCACTGAGCATGCGTTTGTTGGACAGCGGGTACAGTTGCTCGTACGCCCGGATGTCGGCGGCGACGGCCTCGCGGCCCAGGTCTTGCGTGTCGGATCGGATCGCGTAGAGCATGGCCGTGGCCAGGGGCATATCGGGCACGATCCCGGCCTGAGTGAGGTACTCCAGAAGGATCGTGGCCGTGGCGCCGTAGCGGCTGCGGATGTCGGTGAATTCGCTGTGCCGGCTCCAGCGTCGCAAGGGATGGTGATCGAAGACGATGTGGGGCAGCCAGTCGGGCGGCAGGGAGTTGTTGCCGGTGCCCGGCTGGGTATCGACCATGGCCAGCAGGTCGAACTTGTCCAGTTCGATCTCGGCCAGCGGGTGCAGGTTGGGGTTGAGATAGGCCACCAGGGCCCGGTTCTCGGCCCGGCCGACGGTGCCGCCGTGGGCGATCGTGCAGGGGGTCTCGGCCAGTCCATGGGCCAGGCGGCGGAGGGCCATCGCCGTGGCGATCGAGTCGGGATCGGGGTTGTCCTGCATGACGATCAGCAGGTTCTTTCGGCCCTGAAGGAGTTCGGTGAGCCGACCGAGCTTCTGGCGGGTTTTCCGCTGCTGCTTTTTCGATAGCTCTGTGGTCATGGCCGTCCGTGGGCGGTTCAGGTACGATTCATCAGGAAATTGTACGCCTGCTCGAATCGGAGCATGTGGCGGACCTCTTCCTCGGCCAGAACCAGGAGGACATCGCGGCATTCGAGATTCTCCGCCGCGCCCACCATCTCGACATAAAGCCGAAAGGCCGCTTTTTCCTTTTGCATGGCCAGGACCAGGGCCTCGGCGTACCCTATAGCCGGCGGGATCTCATCGGAAAGGGTGCATTCCGTCACGCAGGCGCCCTTGAACGGATTGGATTCCGGAACCACGCGGCCCAGCTTCATCAGCTCCAGTTCGAGCTGCTGGCGATGGTCCACTTCCTCCAGGGCCAGGTCCGAGAAAAGCTTCCTGACCATCGGGTCGGTCAGACTCTCGGCCAGATGCGCATACAGCTTCCGGGCCGCCTGTTCCTTGGTGATGGCGAACTCCAGAATTTCCTGAATCGACTTGAATTGAAACATGGCATTTCCCGTTCCTGGGTCGGATCGCCGTCGCGGCGTCCTTCACGGGGAATAATTATACCGTCGGGAATTCAACGAGAACAGAAGATTTCCGGAATCCGCCGATGGTTTTGACTCTGATCCGGATGCGCCTTGAAATTGAATAGTGGGCTCGAATGTCGTCCGGCTATTGCCATTCGTTCTGGCCTTGGCGGCCAAAAGGTCTTACCGATCCCCGATCTCGCATACGAGTGAATAGTCAATCGTCACGATTCAATAATCAATCGATATCGGTTCGGGTCCGTTCGATCTCGACGCCGACCGTGCGGGCGAATCGCAGGGCGGCGGGTTTTTCCACCAGGACGCGGACCCGATCGACCTCGGGGTGGGCCAGGCAGATTTCGGCCACGCGCCGGGCCAGGGCCTCGATCAGGAAGAACGAGGAGGACTCGCCCATCGCGACAATCTGCTGTTTGAGGATTTTGTAGTCCACGGTATCCTGAATCTGGTCGCTGCCGCACGCCCGCCGCAGGTCGGCGAAGAGCGTCAGGTTGACCACGACATCCTGCTTGTCCTTTCGCTCGGCCGGGTCGATGCCGAGGATGCAGCGGAATCGCAGGTCGCGAATGTGGATCTGGTCGAAGGGTTTATCCATGCGTTTTGCCTTTCAGATGTCGGCCGCCATCAACGAAAATCACCTGGCCGGTGACAAACTCGCTTCGCAGCAAAAACAACACCGCGTCGGTAATGTCGCGGGAATTGCCATATCGTTGCAGCGGATTGGTGTGCGCCAGGTTCCGCAGGTAGGAATCGTCCTGGCCGTCGGGCGGCAGGATCAGGCCGGGGGCGACGGCGTTGACGGCGATCCGCGGGGCCAGCTCAACGGCGAGCATTCGCGTCAGGGCCAGCAACATCCGCTTACTGAGGTGGTACGACGCGTGCGTTGGGTCGTAGTCCTCGACGCGGCTATCGAGAAAGTTAACGATCGCACCCGGCCGGCCCTGAGCGGCCAGTCGCCGCGACAGGATCAGCGGGGCCGTCGCGTGGATGGCCACGGCATCCGCCAGCGTTTCGGGCGACAAATCCAGTACGGAGTCCGAAGGGAATATCGACGCATTGTTAATCAGGATATCCACCGCCCCGGACTTCTGGAGGGCCTGATCCATCAGCGACTCCGCCTGCGATGCGTCACGGAGATCGGCCGGGATCGTCCAGGCCCTTCGACCCAGCGCCGTGATTTCGTCGGCGACAGTCTGGACCTCAGCGGCGCCGGTGTGGTAATGGACGACCACGTCCGCCCCGGCCCTCGCCAACGCCAGCGCCGTCGCCCGGCCCAGCCGCCGTGCGGCGCCGGTGACCAGAGCCGTTTTGCCGATCAGACTATTGTTGCTGTCATTCATTCCTTTGTATCCTGCGTTGAACCGCGATCATTGTATCCGCTGTGCCGGGAGAATCAATCCCGGATGCGTCTTGCGGATTTGTCGTGGACAAGCCGTCCAGAGAACGCTACAATCACCTCAAATGAATTGAACGATTCTATGTTATATGGAGATATTTATGAGAATACTTGCAGCGTTGACCATCCTCGCCCTGTCGGGCTGCTGCCAGCAGCGGTGTGACACCACCCGTTGTCAGGCCATCCAGCAGACCCGCGGCCAGACGGTCCTGCGGCACGTGGTGATGTTCTCGTTCAAACAGGGTACCACGCCCGAGCAGATCCAGAAAGTCGAACAGGCCTTCGCCCAACTACCCAAAAAGATCGACACGATCATCGACTTCGAGTGGGGCACCAACAACAGCCCGGAAAACCTGTCTCAGGGCTACACCCATTGCTTCTTCGTGAGTTTCAAGGATGAGGCCGGCCGGGCCGTCTATCTTCC
>PMBP01000150.1 GCA_003152975.1 Phycisphaerales bacterium
ATTGGACATTTTATCGAAGAGTCTTAATGGATATGAACAGATGTACGACTGGTTTTGATACCCTACAGATGGGAAACGAATGGAACCAGGCCGATCAGTTGCGGATACAGCCGCCGATAGACCGCATACCGTCCCTCGTAGGCCTTCTGCAGGTGCGGGTTCGGCTCGACCCGCCGGTCAAACTGCACCGCCGCCTTCGCCGCGACCTTCAAGTCCGGATATGCCCCGACGCCCACGGCTGCCAGCATCGCAGCCCCCAGGCATGCCGCCTCTGTCACCTTCGGTACCCGCAGCGGGATTCCGCAGATGTCGGCCTTGAGCCCAAGCCACATCTCACTTCGAGCCCCGCCCCCAACNNTACGCCTGCTTGCTGGAGCAAATCCAGATTCAGTTTCAGCTCGAAGGTCAGCCCCTCCAGGATGGCCTTGCCGATCGCCGCCTGTGTTGTAGCAAACGACAGGCCCAGAATCGCCCCCTTGCTCGTGGGGTCCACCACCGGTGTGCCCGCACCCATGAAATGCGGCAGCACCATCAGGTCCGTCGGTCCGGCCGGCGCTTCAGCCAGAATCAACTCATACGGATCGATCTTCCTGGCCGCCGCCTCGGCGATCCGCTCACGGCACAGCGTGTCGCGGAACCATCGCAGCGAAAGCCCGCCGCTGTGGTTGAGCGTCATCGCCAAAAACAGGCCCGGCACCACATGCCGATACACCGAGATGCCTCCCTTCCGCAGCAGCGGATCCAACTGCGGGCTGCTCATCGCCACCTCGACGACCTCGGCCGTCCCCGTCGAAACCATTGCCAGTCCCGGCTCGATCACCACGCTGCCCAGCGCCGCACACGCCTGGTCGTGCCCGCCGCTGACCACCGCAACGGATGCGTCCAGGCCGATCGCCCGCGCGACATCCCTCCGCAGATTCCCGACGACTCCGCCGTCATTCGGGGCCAGCACAGCCAGTCGATCCACTTCGATACCCATCGAATCCAGAATATCTCCCGCCCACGCCGACCGGCCCAGATCATACATCTGCGTCCGCGAGGCCAGGCAATGGCTGATCGTCGCCGTCCCTGTCAGCCGCCGCAGAAAATAATCCTCGTAGAGTAAAAACTGTGTCGCCTGTTTCCACACCTTCGGCTCACGCCGTTGCAGCCACATCAGCTTGGTGATCGGGTTCATCGTGTGCATCGGCATCCCCGTCCGGGCAAACAGCACCTCCGGATCAAACCGTTCCCCAAGTCTCCTGGTCTCCTCAACCGTCCGCGTGTCCATACCGAGAATGGCATTGCGGATCGGGATCCCATCTGCCCCCACGGGGATGATCGCCTCGCCCTGCACCGATAGCGCAATCGCCGTGGGTTTCACGGTGCAGGCGGCCACCGCTTCCCGCAGCGATTCGATTGCCAACTTCCACACCAGCTCGGCATCCTGCTCGGCTACCGCCGGTTGCGGCGCCAGGATCGAATATTCCCGTGACGCCCGCCCGACGATCCGCCAGGCGTCGTCAAACACGATCGCCTTGCATCCCGTCGTTCCGATATCCAGTCCGAGTACCGCCATTGCATAATCCTTTATGGCAACTCCAGTTTATCCAATTCATCGATCATCTGCGCCGCGTCGATCCGGCCGTCCATCCATTGTTCCTGCAATCGCCACAATGTCAACACCGTCGAGGGCTGCTGGACCTCAACATCCGCCCAGTTGATCGGCGTGTCCAACGCCACCGGCCGGATCAGCCGCGCGTTCTTCGCCAGCCCGATCGGCAACAGGTTCTCCCGCCGCGCTGTCTCGTAATGGTCGATGGAACTGTAGAACATGCACCCGCCGATACCGTCGAGCCAGTCGCCCAGTTTGAGGTCCTGCTTGGCCACCGCGAAGACCTCCGACACCAGCCGATCCAGCGGATACATGTTCGACACCCCGCGGACGACGAGCATCGCGCAGGTCAGCGGCACTTCGATGCTGCACAGGTGATACGGCCGAAACAGCGTATAGTACGGCCCGTGGCCCATATCCCGCAGGATCAGCGCCGCCCGCAGCCGCGGATGATCCGTCGTCACCACGACGAATACGCCCGGTGCGACATGGCCGACCCCATATTCGACCACTCCGGCGCGATTGAGCACACCGCCGTGCTCCTTCAGCGCGAAGGTCTTGTTCAGCAGATCGCGATTCGTTTCCGGCCCGTGCATCCCGCGAATGTCCGGCACCAATCCCGTCGCATTGGACACCGCCGCCATCTCGATCATCGTTTTGCTGCCATCGACGAACTCGATCAGGATATTCGGATTCAGATTCCGGCGGGCCGCCTCTTTGGCCCACTTCTCGTCGGTCGGCTTGGCGTGCTTGTCCAGCGGATTGTTCTTGCCCTTGCCCGCCGCGACGATCGTAAAGCCCAGACTCTCGGCAAAGTCGTATAGCTCTTTGCAGGCCGCCGGTTCATCGCCCGCCGCAAGAGCATACAGAACGCCCTTGTTCCGTGCGTAGTGATTCAGCAGGGGCCCGACGGTGATATCCGTCTCCACGCTCATCATCGCCAGGTGACGGCGATTGCGGATCGTCCGGATTGACGCCGCGGCGCTGACCTCCGGAACACCCGTCGCTTCCAGCACCACATCCACCTGCCGCATGTCCGTCAGGATGCGGTAATCCTTCGCATAGATCCGCTTGCCCGCGGCCACCGCACGATCGGCCTCGGCCGCCGTCGCTGCCTCGATCGCCTCGACCTTCACCCGCGCGATGGCATACGCGTCCCTGGCCCGCCGGAGGTCAATGTCCGCCGTCGCTACGACCTCCACGCCTTGCATCATTGTTGTCTCGGCCACGACATCCACGCCCATCTGCCCGGCCCCAATCATCGCGATCCGGACCGCCTTGCCCTGTCGGGCATATTCCTGTAACTCGTAATTCAATCCAATCATACGCTCGTCTCAAACCGCCTTTCTACTATCGCCTATATCCTAAATCCTGATAATCACTTTCAACGCGTCCCCACCCGCCGCGGTCTCATACGCCTGGCCAATCTGATCCAGCGAAAACGAATGCGTGATCAGTTTGTCCGCAGGCAGCCGCCCCTGGCTCAGCAGCTCCAGCGCCGTCGCGTGCATCGCGGGAAGGTACGAAAATGATCCGATCACCTGGATCTGTCCGTAATGAATGCGGTTTCCGTCCAGCTTGACCCACGGATCGGCCTTCGGCAGCCCACCGAAGAGCATCACCTTGCCGCCTTTGCGCACCATCATCACCGCGTCCGTCTGCGTCTGGGCGATCGGGTTGGCGCAGATCACGACATCGGCCCCCACGCCGCCGGTCCATTGCTTGACGACTTCGATCGCATTCTCTTTCGATGGATCGATCATCGTCTCCGGCCCAAATCGCTCAGCCAGTTGTCGCCGCACGGGATTGGGTTCCGAGACGATCACCTTTGCCCCGCGTGACCGCGCGACAAACACATGCAGGCAACCAACAGGTCCGGCCCCGAGGATCACCACGGTATCCCCTTGTCCTGTACTCGCGTCATCGTGGCAGGCCAGAACCGAACAACACGGCTCCGACACGGCTGCGTGATCGAACGACAATCCGTCCGGTATCCGACGCACGATTCCGCGATCCAGCACCTCCCGCGTCAGGACTATTCGCTCGGCAAATCCGCCCGGATACCCCGGCGTGATCCCCAACAGCCGCAGATCATCGCACAGATTGAACTGGCCCCGACGGCAATAGAAGCACTGCCCGCAATGAATGTCCGGTGCCACTGCCAGCCGATCCCCGAAGGCAAACTCCGTCGTCCTCGGCCCGACCGCCGTCACTACGCCGGCCGCTTCGTGTCCCGGGACGATCCCGCCGCTGCCCGTCGGCGCGCCTTCCTTCCATCGTCGCAGATCTGACCCGCAGATACCGCACGCCCGAACATCGAGAACCAGCCCATCCTCCGGCACAACCGGCTCGGGCAATTCCCGTATCTCAAATTGTCGTACCCCCGTCAATACCGCCGCTTTCACGGTTTCCCTTTCATCGTGATTCTCGATCGCTTAACGCTTTTCCTGTTCAATCTTTTTCCCCACCGCTCCGCCGGGATGCGTATCCCCGAATTGCTCCTTCGTGTAACCACGAAGCTTCAGCAGCAAAATGCACAGCGCATCGCATGCCGCCGAATTGGCCAGCGAACTGCCCGTCGCAATCATCCCGTACGGATCCACACCCTCGGCCGCCTTGATGACGACCACCGCATCGCTCATCGCCGCCAGTTCCGACTGCGGCTTTTCCGTATGGGCCACGATCTTTGCCCCTCGATCCTTGGCGATCCGCACGAACTGATTGATCTCTGTGCTCTGTCCGCCCTTGGAGATGATATAGACCAGTGCGTTGCGGGTCACAGCGCCCGCTCCGCCGTGCAGGGCGTCGGCGGCACTGATGAAGATCGCCGGCGTCCCGCAGCAGGCCAGCAAGTGAGCAAACCGCTGCGCCACTGCCCTGCTGGTCCCGGCCCCGGTCACCAGAATATGCCCCGGACAATCCAGCATCATCCGTGCCGCCCGGACCATCTCCGGCCCGACCTGCTGGGCCAATCCCCTCACCCCGTCGGCCTCTTTGGCGATCGTCTCTTGGGCCAAGGCAATCAATTCCGCGTCGCAAATCGAATCTTTCGTTTTATTTGCCATTTACAATGTTCCCTTACCATTCAACCAGTAACCAGCGACAAGCGACTTCTCTTATCCCTTGATCGGCCACTCAAATCGCGTCTTGACCTCGACCCGTTTGCCCGTCTGCTGCGACTGGTGGCAGGCGTTCATCACCTCCAGCACATGCAATCCATGCTCGGCCGTGATCAAACTCTTTTGCCCGGTCAACAGGCAACTCGCTACATACCGTGCTCCGCCCACCCACTCGTAGGGCCACTTGTCGCGGCACTGCGGCTGGAGGACATTATGCCCCTGCGTCGCCACATCCACTGCCGCCGGCGACCAGTCCCAACCCTGTACATGCATCGAACCCGTGGTCCCGGTGATGTCGATTGTATAGACCTTCCGCTCTCGGCTGGGCGCTTCCGGCTCGAAGTACACAAATCCGGTCTGCACATGCGACATCACGCCGTTGCCGTGGTGCATGATCAACATCGTGTTCTCGTCGGCCGTGACCGCTACTTCGCCCTTGTCGTCAACCTTGCGGGTCTTATTCATCACCGCCGTCATCCCGACGACCTCCTGCACCGGCCCCAGAAGCCCCGTCAGCGTCGTCACATTGTACACCCCCAGGTCGTACAAGCTCCCGCCGCCCTTCTCATAGAACCAGGCCGACCAGGTCGGCCCGCCGTGACCATAGGTCCCGTGGCCGGCCGTCACCCGTCCGATCTTGCCGCTCTGGATCATCTCCGACATGAACGCGAATTGCGGGCTGGCCACGCAGGTCGGCGCCGCCCAGAACTGCACCCCCTTGGCCTTGGCGATCGCCAACAGTTCCTGCCCCTGCAAGACCTCAAGCGCCATCGGCTTTTCGCTCCATACATGGCATCCGGCCTCCAAGGCCTTCTTATTGACCGGATAATGCGACGGCATCGAGGTCGTGTTCACCAGCAGATCAG
>PMBP01000539.1 GCA_003152975.1 Phycisphaerales bacterium
TCGGCAGCGCGCCGTCGATGGGCCTGTTTACCGGGATTTACCGGGAGCTGGCACGGTTGGAACCGGCGCGGCAGGAGTTGCTGGTCCAGACCGGACTGGGGTTGTGCAAGCTGGCGCTGGCGATCGTGGTCGGCGCGGGGCTGGCGGCGGTGGCGGTGTACCGGATTTTCATCGGGGCCGAGCCGGGAATCGCGGCATGCCTGATTCCGCTATTGGCATTCCTGTATTTCCTCAATGTTTTTCAGATGCACCTGGTCCGCTATCGAGTGGAGCGGCGATTTGCCGTCCGCACGGCCTGGTTTGCCATCCTGGCGGCGCTGCAGTTTGCGGGCCTGGTTGGGGCGTGGCTGGGGGGGACGGTCGGATTGTGCTGGGGATATTTGGCGGCCCATGCGGTCGGGTATGTATGGCTGTCCCGTCAGCAGGGGATTTCGCTGGGCCGCAACCCCTTCGACCGGGACCTGGCGGGGCTGCTCAAGACCGTGTGGCTCTACGACAGCGTCGCCAACCTGCTGCTGATGTCCGGGCGCAACATTTACCGGATTCTGCTGGGGCTGACCCACAGTTACTCCGATGTATCCGTCTTGTTCGGGGCGACCAGCGTGCTCAACTGCTGCATGGCGCCGCTGACGATTCTCAGTTCGCTGCTATTGAGTATGCTCAGCGGGTTTGCGTCGCTGCACGAGGTTGGCGGCCGTCAACGGCGGACGGTTCTGTCGGCCGGGATCGTTATCGCCATCGCCGGGCCGATCGTGACCTACCTCTTCGCCGAGCCGCTGATGGCGATGTTGTTTCCGGAATTCGCCGCCGACTCGGCAACGCTGCTGAAAAAAATGGTCTGGGTGCTGCCGCTGGAGGTGATGATCTCGTTCACCAAGCCGTTCGTGACAAAGTTTGCTCCGATCCGCGTGATCCCGCTACTCAACGGGGTGGTCCTGCTCGGCCATCTGTTGCCGTCGCTGCTGCTGGTGCCGCGGTATGGCCTGACGGGTGTTCTGATTTCGTATTACTGCGGCTACGCCATCGCTTCGGGGTGCTGGCTGGCCGTTTTGGTGTGGCTGTTCCGACAACGAAAACCGGAACCCGTGCCGGTCGTTGAAACTCCATTGATAAGTCAGGATTGACCCCAACGAACAATCGAGAAACGCTTTCCCCGGCATCGCTGGGCCGTATCGCGGCCCGGATTGCGCAGGGGCTGGGGTTTCAGGAACGCCTTATGATGGCTTGGCGACCTCGGATATGCCCGTTCCACCGGCTGGTTGAGCATGTGCGGCAAGGCAGTCGTGTTCTCGACATTGGCTGCGGAAACGGGTTGTGGCTGTTTTTGCTGGCCGAGTTGAAGCGGATCAGCGGCGGGGTGGGAATGGATATCAGCCCACAGAGGATTCAGACAGCAGAGCAACTGCGAGGAACGCGGAATTCCTTGCGATTTTGCGCAGTCAACCCTGACGATCCATGGCCGACGGATCCGGTCGATTGCGTGACGATGATCGATGTGATCCATCATGTCCCGCCCCAACGGCATCGCGCGTTTGTGCAGGCAGCGGCGAAAAACGCCGCTTCCCGGATCCTCATCAAGGATATTGATCCGTCCGCAAAGTTCAAGAGCGGGGCTAACACTCTGCACGACCTGGTCCTGTCCCGCCAGCGGCCGAGGTATTGCCGGCCGGACGATCTTTGCACCTGGCTGGGGGAAAGCGGTTTTAAGGTTCGCCTGCGGCAACGCTGCGACATGCTCTGGTATAGCCACTTTCTGATTGTGGCCGACCGAATATGATTTTTTCGAATTCGACATCATCTATAACCATCGACGGTATTCATCCCATCGGCGCTAAGGGCTGGATCGGCTGGGTTGTCGTTCTCGTTGCGGCGATGACCCTGTACGCTATGACGCTGGCGCCGGATCTGGTCTGGCAGGACCAGGGGGATTACCAGGTCCAGGCGGCGAAATGCAATCTGAGCCGGCCGGGCGATGTTGTGCGGGTGCATCCGCTGTTTATCGTCGTCGCGCACGGGATCGGGTGGCCGGGCTGGTTTTCGTACGCCTATGCGGCCAACCTGGCCAGCGCGATTTTCGCGGCGATCACTGCGGCCAATGTGTTCTTGTTGACCTTTCGGTTGACGGGCCGGGCATGGCCGGGGATTCTATCGGCGGGGACATTCGGCCTGGCGCACAGCGTGTGGTTTCTGGGCGTACAGGCGCAGACCTACAGCATGGCCAACGCGGCAATCAGCGGCGGGCTACTGCTGTTCCTGGGGTATCTGGCAACGGGAAAACCCGCGCCGCTGGTCTGGATGGGGCTGGTGTTCGGGCTGGGAATCTCGGCCCACAACATCAGCCAGATCGCCTTTGCGGTCGTATGTATATGGCTTCTAATTCGGTGGTTCCGGGGACAACTCGTCGTAACGGCCCTAATGGGAGTTGTCATCGCATGGATTCTCGGAGCAGGATTACTGTGGACGGTAGCGATGAGGGAATATGCCCGCACGGGGGATCTGTGGGGGACGGTCCTGTCGGCCCTGTGGGGCCGCTGGGGCGATGCGGTATTCAATGTCGGAAAGTTGCCGCTGCTGTTAAAGCGGAGCGGGATGTTTTTCACGCTGAACTTCCCGACGCCGCTGGTGTTGCTGGCGATTCTCGGGGTCGTTGAATCTTTCCACCGGCCCGGCTTTCGCCGTGTCGGCGGGCTTTTGCTGGCTCTCACGATCCTGTATGCCTTGTTTGCCGTTCGATACGATGTCCCCAACCAGAACAACTTTTTCCTGCCGATGTACATGATGGTCAGTCTGTACATCGGGCTGGGCTTTGCCGAACTGGCCCGCCCCTCTTGGGTTTTGTGGACGATCGTCTCGGCTGTCCTGTTGGCCGCGATCCCGGTAACCTATCCGATTCTGAGCGAGGCGGCCGAGACCCGGCAATTGAATCTCGGGACACGCCGCCATATTCCGTATCGCGATGAGTACCGCTATTACCTGGTGCCCTGGCAGCAACACCAGACGGGACCGAGACGATTGGCGACGGAATTGGGCGCGCGGTTGCCGGACAACGCGATCGTGCTGGCGGATCTGACGACCCTGCCCTTGTTGCAGTATTCAAACCAGATCGAACAACGCCGGAAGGACCTTCGTATCCTGACGATCGAGACGACGAAGGATCAAATCCCCGACCTTCTTTCGGCCCGGGCCGCCCGGTTGTTTACCCTGTCCAATGTCCGCGGCTATTGCCCCAAGTGGGTCAGTGAGTCGCAACTGGTCCCGTTTGCCCTTTCGGACTCGGAACAGATATGGGAAATTGTTTGGCCCATAAAACCTGGCAATCCAACTGCCCCACAACCTTGAACGAATTGTATCCCCGACTCCGGTGGGGCGGGGGACGGAATCGTCAAGAATGAACCATGGTTTATTCCTATCGTTGATATTATCGGTGCTGAGGCAACGAGATTTCCTGAGAAATCGCGCCGGGATATTTCGTAAGGTTTATCGATGGCCTATTAACCACAAGCACCTTCTTAGGGATATAAACCGTGAAACTTTATAGGACCTACAATTGCGTGGCGGTTACTTTCCTGGTCGCCGTTTCCGGATTCATGTGCGTGCTCATGTTAGGGACAGATCCCCAGGGGGCCGAGCCGGTTACGACGGATAGCTGGGTGCTTCCGATCCCGGTCACCCATCCGACCTTGACGGAGGACCTCCAGTTGGCCCAGGTTGACGATGCCGAAATCCAGGGCGATTTGAATGTGGCGATGGCTTCCGACACC
>PMBP01000313.1 GCA_003152975.1 Phycisphaerales bacterium
TCATGCGCTGCATCGGCGATGACCGCAAATTGAACTACATCCTCGTGGACTACATGTTCCGGAAGATGGATTACAAGCGCGTGGCCATCATCCGTTCCAGCAACCGCTACGGCCGTTTCGGCGTTCGCGAGATCAACGACAGCAGCCGGCGTCTGGAACGGCCCATCGTCATCGAAATGGCCTACCCGGTCGGCTCGGACGATTTCTCCCTCCAGATCGAGCGCCTGAAAAAGGAAAACCTCGACGCCATCATCCACTGGGGTGATGATATCGAGGGCGCCAAAATCCTCAACCAGGTCCGGGCCATGGGTATGACCCAGCCGTTCTTTGCCAGTGACCGCTGCGTCTCCGATTCGTTCGTCGAGATCGCCGGGAAAAACGCCGACGGCGTGATCTGCCCGTTCCCCTGGAACCCGAACAACGACAGCCCCCAACTGGCCGAGTTCCGCAAGGCCTTCAAAACCCGGTTCAATCAGGAAGCCGAGACCTATGCCGCCCACGCCTACGATGGCATGAATATGCTGATCTGGGCGATCCAGACCGCCGGGCTCAATCGCGCTCGCATCCGCGACATGTTTGCCTATCGCACCACGCCGTGGGACGGCGTCACCGGCGAAATCCAACTGTCGGCCGTGCTCGACGATGTCGGCGAGGTCTTTCTGGCCAAGCGCGAAAACGGCGGCTGGCATTACTATTCCCGAAAAGATCTTGGGATTCCGGAGGCCTCGGTCCCCAAAACCGAACAGCCCGCGCCTCCCGCATTGCGATAGAGAGTGGCGATATTGAAACGCCGCCGATTCGTAAACTCGATCCTCGCTCTGTTACTCCTTGCGGCCAGCGCGTGCAGCAAAAATCGTGAATCTCTCCCTGTAAATGAAATAAAAAATCCTGAGACCGCGGAAATCCGGATCGCCTACTTCGGCCCCGGCGATCCCTCGCATCCCATCGCCGGGGGCATCTGGCAGGGGGCCTGCATGGCCATCGAACAAGCCAACCGCGCCGGCGGTTTCAACGGCCGCTCGCTTAGTCTGGTTCCCTGCTGGGCCGACAATCCCTGGAGCGCGGGCGTCAGTCAGATAGCCAAACTGGCCTTCGCCGGCGATACCTGCGCGGTGATCGGTGGCATCGACGGCCCCACCACCCATCTGGCCGAGCAGGTCGTCGTCAAGGCCCAACTGGCCCTGGTCAACCCCGCATCCACCGACAAGACCGTCAATCTGGCGTTTGTCCCATGGGCCTTCTCCTGCCTCCCTGACGACCAAGCCCAGGCGCCGATCCTCGCCGACGCAATCGTTCGCCAACTCGGCGCCGCGGGCGGCTTCGCCGTCCTCTCCGCCGACGATCACGATTCGCAGTTGTTCACCGTCGAACTTCTCAAGGCCCTCGGCGATCGGAACCGAAATCCCCGTCACCATATTCAACTCGATCGTAACGAACAGGATCCGGCGCCGTTTGTGCAAACGATACTGGAATTTCCCACCGATTCCGTCGTGCTGGTTGCCGCCCCCCAAACCGGCGCCCATTTCCTCCGCGCCCTGCGGAACAAGGGATTTTCCGGCCCGGTCTTCGGCGGCCCCTGGATGGGCCAATCCCTCTTTTGCGAGTTGGCCGGCCCTGCGGCCGAAGGGATCGTATTCCCTCTCTTGTGGACGCCCTCACCGGCCGCGGACCGATTCACAGAGAATTATCGTGCCAGAACCGGCAAAGCCCCAGACTATCTGGCCGCGCAAATGTATGATGCCGTAACGCTCCTGTCCGAAGCGATCCGCACCTCCGGCCCCGACCGCGAGGCCCTCATCGAATCGCTCAAGACCCTCTCACCCTGGCAGGGCGTCACGGGGATCATTCAGTGGGACCGGCTGGGAAGAAACCAACGCCCCGTGCTACTCGGCACGATCCGCAACGGCCGCATCTGCCCGTTTTCCTGTCCTTTCCGTAAATCTCTGTTATTCCCGCGAAATCGCCGAATCCAATTACTATATCCTATCCCCTATATCCTATATCCTGCCCTTAGGATTTTTCTTTCCCCGTTCCTTCGCTAAGCGTAACCCGCCGGTTGACCTTGATGTCCCCAAAGACCTCCGTCTTGCCGCCCATCCATCGCACTTCCACGCGGTCGATCGCGTCGCGTTTGCCCAGCCCGAAATACAGCCGCATCCCGTATGAACTCTGGTACCCCCGACCGGCATGAACCTCATCGATCAGCATTAGGTCGCCTGCATAAACCCTCGCCTGCGATCCCACGCCGAATTTGTTGACCTTTCCGTGCAACTCCACCTGCAGCCAGTTTCCCTGGCCCGTCGAGGCGTTCCGCAGGATCGTTGGCTTTGTCCGTGAATTAAGAATTACAATATCCACTTTCCCGTCATTGTCCAGGTCGTCAAACGCCGCTCCCCGGCTGCTTTCTTTGACCTTCAGCCCGTCCCCGGCTGTGTCGGAGACATTCACGAACTTTCCATTTCCCGTATTCTGTAGCACGAGGTTGGTGTTCTTGTAAGTGCCGACATCGTTCCACAACTCGATGTTGGTTTGCAGGTGTCCGCACGCCACGAAGATATCCCGGAAACCGTCGTTGTCCAGATCGACGATGCTGTTGCCCCAGGTCACCGGCGTAAAGGTTCCTTCGCCCGCCCCGGTCACCAGCGTGACATCCTCCAGAATACCGCCGCCTGTGTTCTGAAACAGCGTGGCAAACTGTCCCTGGTAGGAGGTCACATAGAAATCGATCCGCCCGTCGTTGTCGTAATCCCCGCAATCGACGCCCATGCTCCCGTGCTCTTCGCCGTTGAGATCGTAGGCGAATCCCGACAGCAGTCCCTTTTCCGTGAAATGGCCCTTCCCGTCGTTGTCCCACAGGAAATTGCCGCCCATGTCGTTGGCCACGAAGATATCCGTGTCCCCGTCATTGTCGTAATCGCAGCAGACCATCCCCATCCCGTTGCCGATGTGCCCGGCGATCCCCGATTCGCGGCTGATATCGGTAAAGGTCCCGTCGCCGTTGTTGTGGTAGAGCGAGTGCTCCTCGCCGGGGTAGTAGGGCGGACCCATGTAAATTGGGACGCCCCGCATCGTGTGGATGAAATGCTTGTCGTAGGAGAACTGCACATAATGGGCGACATACAGATCCAGATATCCGTCTTTGTCCATGTCGAAGAAGCACGCTCCGGCTCCCATCTTCAGGTCGCCGCCCAGCCCCGCCTTTTCGGTGACATCCGTGAAGGTCCCGTCTCCATTGTTGTGAAAGAGTTTTTTCGGGCCGTAATTGTTCAGGAAAATATCCAGAAATCCGTCGTTGTCATAATCCCCCACGGCCACCCCCAGCCCATACCCGCCGTCGCCCAGACCGCTTTTTTCGGTCACATCCGTAAATCGCCAGTTGCCTTCGTTATGATACAGGGCATTGCGGATCTTTGGATTCGGCGGGCATCCTTTCAGCGGTGTTCCGGTCAGAAAGTAAATGTCCACAAGTCCGTCGTTGTCGTAGTCGAGCAACGTCAGCCCCGCGCTGACATTTTCCATGATATACTTCTTTTCGCATCCGCCGTCGCTGTGAACGAACGCGATGCCGCTTTCCGCCGTCTGATCGTGGAATACGATCGCCGCCTGCCCCATCGCCGCGCAAAATGCCACAAGCGCCCCCGCCAATACCGCTGCGTGCCGATCCCCGGTGCCATTCCCTTGAAACATGTTTCAATCCTGCATTGTGGCCAGTCTGTATTTGTCCCGATACATCGGGTTCTCCGGCTCCAGTTCCGACGACCGCTTCAGCGCCGCCACCGCCCCCTTGTGGTCGCCGTTTTTTTCGCAGGCCCAGCTATACACAAAATAATTCGCAGCCGTCGGCGACAGCTTCACCGCCTGGGCCGCCAGCTCCCGCGCCGCGGCGTTCTCCCGTCCCTGCATCAGATACAACCGTGCCAGCTCGCGATAGGCCCCGTCGAATTCCGGCGCCCGCGTGATCGCCGACTGAAGCGTCGTCTGTGCCTTTTCGTACTGTTTGATCTCGATACAAATTCCCGCCATATTGAACAGGTTGAGGATATCGTCCGGATTCGTCTTGGCGATCTTTTCGTGAACCGTCAGCGCGTCCGCCAGTCGTCCCTGGCCGCGGAGGTTCCATGCCCGTCGGGTCAGCAGTCGCGCGTTGTCCGGGTCGATCGTCTCCGCCCGCTTCAGCGCCACCTCGGCCCGCCGCAGATCACCCGCTCTCCGATACAGCGACTCGGCCGCCAGATAGGTCTCCGCGGTCGTTTTCCACATCCCCTGAAGGTCATCCCGTCCCCGAAGCGAGTCCTGAGTCTCCTTCGTGTCGCGGGCCTTGAGCTCATCGAATCGCGCCGTGTACCGCCCGGTCTCGTCGGCCAGCTTCAACCGCTGGCACACGGTCATCAACCCGTAATAGGACCCGGTGTGGTTGGGGAGCAGGGCGATCGCCTTCTCATAGTCCCCTTTGGCCTCCGGATACTCTTTCTTCAGAAGGTGCTCCTGCCCCAGTAGATAGTGCGCCAATCCGGAAGTGGGGAACAGTCGAATCTCATCCTCCAGCGCCCTGATCGCATCCTCATGGCGGCCCGCCCGCGACAGGGCCTGCGACATCGAACTGCGGAATTCCCGCGTGTCCGGCTTCACGGAAATGCCTTTGGCCCACAACTGGGCCGCCTTGTCGTGCTCGCCCTTTTCCATCGCGACCATCGCCATCCCATCGTAGGCGTCCACCCGGCCGGGATTGACGGCCAGGGCCTTCTCCCAGCACGCCAGGGCCTGTATGCTATTGCCATATTTCCGATATACATTCCCCAATGCCACCAGCGCATCGTCGCTGCGGCCGAATTCCGCCGCCAGCGCCTCCGCCTGGCTCAATTCCTCCTTCTTGAGAAACTCAATCTTCTCTTCGTCTCCCTTTTGTTCCCATCCCTCCGGCGGCCATTTCGCCTCCACGACAGGGACCGGATCCATTCTCGGTTGGCTGCCTTCGGAGGGCGTCAATGTTGGAGATTGGGAAGGATGGGATATAGGATGAAGATACCAACCGGCTCCGCCTGCGGCGCCGAGGGCAATTATTAAAACAAAAACTCCCCACTGCCGACGAAAAATGATTCTTTTCGTCGTCGGTCGATTAACTCCTCTCTTCGGCCCGGGCCAGTGCCCGGACCTTCCAACTCGTCCAGCCACAACAACTCCTCGATCCAACTTTCCTCATGCCAATTCCTGCTCCGAACGAACATAGTATATCACAAAACCGGCGCCGATACAACAAAAAATCCCCGGTTCCATTCGTGAATCTTGCACGATCCGTCCCTGCTGGCCTACCGCCCGCCCTCGATCCGCCGGGTATTGTACTGCCGGCGATACTCTTGGCGCTCCCGATCTTCCGGATACCGCTCGCTCGGCCCATACGGATACCCGCTCATCCCGTGAAACGGCAGCGGCTCGACCGTATCCGGATAGGCCGTATAAAGGTCCATGTCTTTGCAGTAGCTGTCCGTCTTGAGGACAAAGGTCCGTCGTTTCCCCGCCGGCACCGGCCCGAAGGCTGACGCCGCAAACCGCAGCGTCAGCTCCTCCCCCCGGCCCATGATCACAAAGCAATCGTCCGCCCGATCCAGCAGCCCCGTCACCTCCCCATACCGAGTGTAGTCGCCGCCCATCAGCTTCCACGGCGCCGCCCCGTCGATATTCTCGTAGTCGTACAGGTTCGGCAGCCGCCCATCCGGCGAATATTCCCGCGGATACCCCAGGTAGTGCAGGTCCGCGTTTTCGACCGCCGCCGTCTGCACCGATAGCGTCCCGGCATCCAGAATCTTTGCGACAAAGATGCAGTCCCAGTATAGCTCCATGTTCGTCGAGATCCGCAACCGCCGGTCGCCCGTCGCCAGCTTGCCTGTCAGGTCCACCGTCATCGTGTGCTGCAGTCCCGCCAGGTACCCCACCTCGCGGAATAGCTCGGTCCATCGGCCGTCGCGCCACACCTCGATCGTCGGCGCCTTCAGCGGCGTCTTGGCCTGCCAGGCCGCAAAGCTCGTCGCCGAATACGGGTACTCCACCCATCCCTGCAAAAACAGCACGACGCGCCCGCCTGCCAGCTTGCCGAGTTCATCTCCAAAATCCAGATCCACAAAGTGCTCTTGGGCATACCCCACAAACCGCTCGTCGATCTTCGTCGCCCCGGCGTACTGCCGATCCTCAGCCGCCAGCGCCGCCGTCACATCCGTTCCCCGCTGATCCACCGCCCGCTGCGGCCGCAGCGGTTCCCGGTAGCAAAATAGTTCAAACGCCGGCGGCGCAACGCCGATCGCCATCATCTCGTTGGGATACACTTCCGTCCCCTCCGGATGGTCCACCGCCAGCAGCTTGATCTCGTCCACATACACCACCTCCTCCAGCGGTTCGAGCACCTGCAGCACATACCGCCCATCCCGCACCGCCAGCGCCGGGATCCGCAGATACTCTGTCGCGTCCGGCCGCGCATACTCGCCCGGCCCGCTGAGGTACCCCAGCCCGCCCATCCCGCCGAAGTCTGCCACAAATGCGTACCGCTGCCCGTCCCACGCGAACAAATGCGGGCACGACGAGGTCTTCCGCTGAATTTCCCGCAGCCCCAGAACCTGCTCGCCCGGTACCTCCAACTCCGCCTGCAAGACTCCGTCCGGCCAGATCACCCGCAGCCAATCGACCTTCGCGTAGGGGCCCAGCCCCGCGTGAACCCGCAGCGGCCCCGTCGTCGCCGCCCCGGTCGCTCCCCCGACGGCGTACTGTTGATAAATCGACCCGGNNGACCCGGTCTTGACCTCCACGCGCGCCCCGATCGCCGAATGATTCGACCGGCTTTTCTTGTCCTGCTCCCGCATCCCCATCAGGTCGATCTCGATCCAGTGCCCGCCCGTCGTCGCGTTCACCAATAGCATCGGCGCCTCGCCCGTCGGAGCCAGCAACAGGTCGCATTTCCCGTCACCCGTAAAGTCCGCCGCCGTGCACGCCGCCGGCCCCGCAAACCGGATCGCCCCCAGCAGGTTTCCCGCGTCGGCCGACACAATGTCCGTAAAGCCCTTGTCCGGCCAGTTGTTGGCCAGCAGGGCGGGTCCTCGCTTGTTATCATTCCAATGTGCATCGCCAATGACGATATCCAGATCGCCGTCGTTATCCATGTCCGCAAACTGCCCGCCCGTACCCCCCAGCCGCCCGAACCGCCGCGAAAAGTCCTCGTCGCGCACAAACCGAAATCCCCCCTGGTTGATATACAATGCAACCTCCGTATCGCCAAAGACCAGTAGATCTCGATCCCCGTCCTTGTCCGGGTCGCCCGTCGTCGCGCCCACCACCCGTCCGGCCGCAAGCCCCATCGCCTCCCGCGAAAGCGTATGATACGCCCAGCCCCGATCGTTCACCCACCCCATCGCGTCGCCGTCGGCAAAAAATAAAATCAGATCCTGATCGCGGTCATTGTCGAAATCGTCGAATACCGCGGCCGTCACCACCTTGTCGCCCAGCGCCAGCCCCAGCTTCTCGGCCATCTGGGCCCAGGTCCCGTCGCGGTTGTTGATCCACACCCGGCTGGCGACCGGCGCCGCCTTCGCTCCCGCCGGCACCGACCCTTCCCGCATCCGCATCGCCAGCAGGTCCAGGTCCCCATCGCTGTCGATGTCCACCAGCAACCCGGCCGAAGTAATCGCGTTTCCGCCCGCCCAATCGCCCGCCACCGCTGTCAATTTCCCCTTGCCGTCATTCTCGAAGAACGCCTCGCCCCCGACCCCTCCCAGCCACAGGTCCAGATCGCCATCGTTGTCCACATCCCCAAAGCACGGCCCGATCCCCCGTTCGCCCAGCGTCGCCCCTGCCGCAAATACCCCCTTGCCGCCGTTGAGCCACACCGTCGTCTGGCCCTTCTTGCCCATCCCCGTAATGCACAAATCAAGATCGCCATCCCCGTCAATGTCGCCCGCAGCCATCCCCGCCACGCCGATCGTCCCCCCCGCGCACGCCCGCGGCGTAATCGCCTGCCCGAAGCGTCGAACCTCCGGCGAAAACACGATCCGCGTCCCCGCCGGTTTCACCGCCGCCAGCGGCAGCTCGTCCGCCCCCAGCGCAAAGTAGTATTTGCCCGCGCTGCCGTACGGCCGATCCACCGTAAAAGTCCCCCCCGTCAGCTCCGTTGCTTTCAGTGCATTGAACCGCGCAAATAGCCCCTTGGCCTTCTCCCGCTCACCCGCCCGCTGGTCCTGCTGCGCCAGTCGATACACCCCCGACACAAACCCCGGATCCTTCCCGACGATCGCCTCCAGCAGGGCGGTCCCTTCGTCCTTCCGCTCCAGCGCCAGCAGTGCCTCGGCATACTTGTACGCCGCAAACGGGTCCGCTGCGTCGGCCGCATGCACCTTGCCGAAGAACTCGGCCGCCTTGCCGTTGTCCCCCAGATGCTGATACAGCATCCCCAGGCAAAATGTCGCCGGCAAATGGTTCGGCCGCGCCGCCAGCACCGCCTCGAACGCCGCCCGCGCCTTGTCGATCGAATCCTTAGCCCCCGCATCCTCCTGCAGGTTCAGATACGCCAGCCCCAGGTTAAACCGCGCCGCCGTCCAGTCCGGCATCTCGGCCAGCACCGCCTCAAACGCCTTGGCCGCCTCTACGAACTCGTACCGCTCCAGCATCGCCGCCCCGCGGTTAAACCCCGCCAGCGCTCCCACCGCCTTCTCCGTCATCCCACCGCCCATCGCGGCCGTTGTACCCGTATCCGTTGCCGAAGGCGCATTCGCCGCCGCAGGCCCCTCCGCCTTCTGTGCCGTCTTCGCCTCACTTGCCGATGGTGCACTCGCGGGCCCCGCCTGCCCACCCTCCGGCCCACACCCCGCCAACACCAACACCACGCACCCCGCCACCAATCCGATTACCCTGCTCATCCTGTCCGCCATACCAACTCCCATAGGTTATTCCATGTATTTAGGATCCCGGCTCCGCGCCCATTGTAGGGGCGGACGGCATCCGCCCAATTGGAGGGCCGTGCTCCGTCACGGCCGNNTTGTGTCATCCCGACCGAAGGCCGCACAACGGCCGAAGTGGAGGGATCTATTCTCTTCTGCCTGCTGACTTTTGTCTAATCCCTATCCTACCGCCACGACCTGCATGATTTCAATCCTTTTTCCTCCCCGCCTTCCCCTTGGGAATCATCACATACGCCTTCCGATCCACAACCCCCACAATCCACCCCTTGCG
>PMBP01000342.1 GCA_003152975.1 Phycisphaerales bacterium
ACGGATTCGATGTCGGCATGCTTCTCGGCATTTTACACCTCCCGCACAGTTCAAAAGTGTAGTCATAAGTGTAGTACAGGAAATGCCGAAGCTGAATGACAAGCCAATGACATGTTGCAACCTCTTTGTCTACAAGAGGTTACGAAACTGGAGCCTATGAGATTCGAACTCACGACCTCTTGNNAGCGCTCTCCCAACTGAGCTAAGGCCCCGTATTTAGACCAATATTTGTATCGGAAAGCCGGGCGGATGGCAAGAGTTTTTTGGACAAATACGGAAAAAAGTCCAGCCGGTCAGGAAGATTTCCGCGAGTTGTTGCGATCGAGCCAGTTCTGGACGAACCGGCGGGCCTGATGGGGGGTGTGGATCTGGTCGGAAAGTTGGGCGACATAGAGGTCTTCGGCGATGCGGCCGACCATGGGACCGGGGGCGGCGCCGAGGGCCAGAATGTCGTGGCCGTTGAGGAGGGGTTTGGGGGCCAGGTCCACGCCCTTGAGGGCGCCGATCCGCCGCTGGAGGATGTTCAGGGGCGTTTGGGGCAGGGACTGGCTGCGAAGAATGGCTCGCTGGAGATCGAAGAGGTCGCGGAAATACGGGCTGACGAGGAGACGTTTGAGGGGGGCCAAGCCCATGCGGGCGTCGAGCAGTCTGCCGCGGTGTTCGAGGAGCCAGGCGAGATGGCGGATATTGTCGCGACTGAGCTTGAGGAATTCGCACTGGGACAGGGCCGACTCGGCCGGGGCCTCGGCGAAGAGGGCCGCCAGGGCCAGAGGGAAGCTGATTCGCCGGCGAAAGGCCGAAAGAACGGTGACGCCGCGGTTTGCGCCGGCGGGATCGAGGCCGGGGAAAACGGCGGCGCAAAGAGAGGACTCTACCAGTAACCGCGCGCCTACGGCGCGGGCCGGGTGGGTGAGGATGGCCTCCAGCTCGGCGGCGATGCGTTCACCGCTAATTCGTGCGATTTTGTCGGCATGTCGGGTGATCGCGGCCCAAGCCGCCGGCTCCAGGGCAAAGCCCAGGTGCGCGGTGAAACGGACGGCGCGGAGCATCCGCAGGTAGTCTTCCTCGAAGCGGCGGTCGGGATCGCCGATGGTCCGCAGGATTTTGCGGCCCAGGTCCCGTTGACCATCGACAAAGTCGATCACCTTTCGCCGGATTGGATCGTAGAACATGCCGTTGACGGTGAAATCACGGCGGGAGGCGTCTTCGGCGGCGCAGGAAAACCGGACCTGGTCGGGGTGGCGGCCGTCGGCATAGCCGGATTCGGTGCGGAAGGTTGCGACCTCGACCTGACACTGTTTGACTAAGACCATCACGACGCCGAACTTGGCGCCGATTTCCAGCGTGCGGCGAAAGAGGGGGAGAATCTGTTCGGGGCGGGCGCTGGTGGCGACATCGTAATCCTTGGCCCGCCGCTTGAGGAGCATATCGCGGACACAACCGCCGGCGAGCAGGGCCTCGAAGCCGGCCTTTCGGAGGCAGCGGACGACGAAGACGGCGGCGGCGCGGTTGGACGGCCGGACGGGGCTCACAACGGGGCCTCCGGGCCGCCGCATTCCAGCAAGGTCACGGCGGTGGTGCCCCACCGGCGGTGGTCGATGCTGCGGAGGTCGGCGTATTGCGGCAGAACATTGGAGTTTTCGTGGGCGCGGACGACGACCAGGCCCCCCCGCCGAACCTGCTGGGAGATCAGCGACAGCAATTTTCCCAGCGGGGAGACGATGGAGGTGTCGCGGCTCATTTCATATGGCGGATCGACAAATACCAGATCGTAGGTCGGGCGGTCGGGACAGCCGGAGGGAACGGGGGCGCCGGATTTGAAGGCGTTGGAGGCGATGACGCGGCAGCGGTCGCCGTAGCCGGCCTTGGCAATGTTACGATCCAGCAGCGGGATGACCTGTCGGCCGCTGTCGATAAAGGAGACCCATCGGGCGCCGCGCGACAGGCACTCCATGCCCATCGAGCCGGTTCCGCAGAACAGGTCTGCAATCACGCTATTTTCGATTATGTTATACTTAAACAGGACATTGAACAGGGATTCCTTGGCGCGGTCGGTGATCGGGCGGGTCTTCATGTCCTTGGGGGCGAACAGGTTCATGCCGCGATGGGTTCCGGAAATGATTCGCATCAGCCGGCCTCCAGTCCAAGGTCGCGGATCATCTGGCGGTCCTCGGCGACAGATCGGCCGGCGGTGGTCAGGTAGTTGCCGGACATGATGCTGGTGCAGCCGGCGTAGAAGACCCAGCTTTGCAGGTCGCGGAGGTTGGCCAGCCGCCCCCCCGCCGCCTTGAGGTGGGTACGGGGGAGGATGAATCGATAGAGGGCGATGATCCGCAGGATTTGGCGGGGCGCCAGCGTCGGCTGGTCGGCCAGGGGCGTGCCGGGGATCGGGTGCAGGAAGTTCATCGGGACGGTGTCGGCGCCGAGGGCCCGCAACTCCAGGGCCATGTCGATCCAGTCGGATTCCTGTTCGCCGATGCCAAAGATGCCGCCGGCGCAGATGCCCAGCCCGGCCTCGATCGCCGAGCGAATCGTGCTGACACGGTCATCGTAGTTGTGGGCCGAGACGATGCGGGGAAAATAGCGACGCGAGGTCTCCAAATTGTGGTTGTAGCGCTGCAATCCCGCGGCGCGGAGACGGCGGAGTTGTTCGGCCGAGAGGATCCCCAGGCCGGCACAGACGCCGATGCCGATCTCGTCGCGGATGCGGGGGATGAGTTTTTCGAGGCGCGACATTTCGGCGTCGCTGACGCGTTTGCCGGAATAGACAATGCCAAAGTGCGTCACGCCGTTTTGTTTGGCCTCGGCGGCGGCGGCGAGGATCTGGTCGTCGGACAGAATGCGGGCCGTGCGATCAACAGGGGTCGTGTAGCGGGATGACTGGGCACAGAAGGCGCAGTCCTGATCGCAACCCCCCAGGCGGCCGGGCACGATGGAGCAGAGATGGACACGGTCGCCAAAGAAGCGGCGGCGGATGCGGTTGGCCGCGTACAGCAGATCGTCGAGATTGTCGCGGCTCTCGGCCACGAGAGACTCGATCTGCGGGCGGTCCAGGAGATCGCCGTCGAGGACTTGTTGCGTCGCTTGTTCAATCACGGGATTCATCACGACTCCGGGGAGATCTATTCGAGCCATTGGCGAATGGGTTTAGCGAGTTTTCGGAAGGGTTCCACCGGCAGCATGACCGTTTGCCAGCGGGGGCTTCGGCAGGTCATGTTCCGGGCGTAGTCCTCCAGGCGGACACCGTAGAAGGCGTAGCGGCGATGGTCGTATTCGAAGGTCTCGGCGCCGTCGGTCTCGACATCGATCTGGCGAAGGTCGTAGGCGAAGACGAGGATCGCATCGGCGGCGGGGTCCTGCCGCTGAAAGACCTGTTGCCACTGCAAGAGCCCACGGATGTCCTCGCGGGTGACCCAGTTCTGCAGGCCGGAGAGGTTGCGGAGGACGGGGCCGGAAAAACCGCGGCCCTTGATCTCGGCCAGCAGAAGGCGACGGCCGTCGGGATAGAGGACAAAATCGAACGACTTCAGGCGGTCGCGGGCGAACCAGCGGCGGCGGGTCTGATCGACACCGATGTGCTGGACGCGGTTTTCCGCGAGCCACTGGCCGAAGGCGGCCTCGTAATGATTGACGATGGATACCATGCCCACAGCTTAGGGTCGACGGCCGGCATTGTCAAGCACGAGTTCCTTATCGCGATTCGGGCACGGGATGGAGGGCCACGAGGCGCGGGGACTTGTCGGGCTGGTCCACGGCGCTGCGATCGAAGATGGCGATGTAGCGGCGATCGGCATCGACATCGACGACGCGTTTGGCCGGATCGGTATTGGGGACCACCCGCGGGGCGCCGATCCGGATGGCGATATAGGCCGTGAAGGTGTCGCTGCGAACGGTGAAGATGTTCGAGAGCCGCGAGAGGATCCAGTCGCGTTCTTCGATGTCGTCGATCATCGACGGGTCGCTTCCGGTAATATCTTTGGAGTCCTTGCCGAGTTTGGCAAACTCATCCACTTTCAGAAGATCGGCAAGGGAGGTAAACGGCGCATTCTTCCTCCATGTGATAATCGCGTCGGCCAATTGATCCGGGGTTGACTCAAACAATGGGTTGGGCGGAATGGCGGCACGGATCACTTCTTTGGTGGCGGTGTTGATATTGATCCGCCCCGGAAGGGGACGCGGGGCATCCCCGGTCGCGGGATCATAAGATCGGTTGAGAAAACCGACATGCCCCAACAATTCCGGGGCGGATTCAATA
>PMBP01000051.1 GCA_003152975.1 Phycisphaerales bacterium
GGCCGCGGCGTCATCGACATCCCCAAATTCGTCCGCACCCTGGCCAAGATCGACTACAAAGGCATGATCGCCTTCGAATACGAAAAGGACGACAGCGACCCACTTCCCGGCCTGTCCGAATCCGTCGGATACTTCCGCGGCGCCATCGACGCGGCCTGACCGGTCTGGGTCGTTCAACTTGAAAGGATCTCGCATGAGACGACCGATTCTCACCATTACCATCATAGGATGTCTATTTATGGCCGCCGCCNNCGCCTGTTCCCCCGCCAACCCGTCCGCCGCCCTGCCGGCCGGTTCCGTCAAGATCATGACCCTCGACCCCGGCCACTTCCACGCCGCTCTGGTCCAGAAGTTCTCCTACGAGGCGGTCAGCCCCGAAGTCCATGTTTTCGCCCCCGCCGGTTCCGATGTCCAGGATCACCTCGACCGCATCAAGGGTTTCAACTCCCGCACCGATAAACCGACGAAATGGAATGAAATCGTCTACACCGGCCCGGACTTCCTCGACAAAATGCTCAAGGACCGCCCCGGCAACCTCGTCGTCATGGCCGGAAACAACCGACTCAAGACCCGGTACATCAAGGCCTGCGCCGACGCCGGACTCAACCAGCTCTGCGACAAACCCATGTGCATCGACACCAAGGGCTTCGACCTCCTCGTCGCCGCTTTCGACTCGGCCAAAAAGAACAAGGTCCTCATCTACGACATTATGACCGAGCGGTCCGAGATCGCCACGATCCTGCAAAAAGAACTCATGCAGGTCGAGCCCGTCTTCGGCCGGCTCCAGAAAGGCACCCCCGAAAATCCCTCCGTCGATACCGAAAGCGTCCACCACCTCTACAAGGAAGTCGCCGGCGTCCCGCTCAAACGCCCCGGCTGGTACTTCGACACCGACCAGCAGGGTGAGGGTATCGTCGATGTCACCAACCACCTCGTGGACCTGGTCCAATGGCAGTGCTTCTCCGAACAGATCATCGACTACAAGAAAGATATTCAGCTCACCGCCGCCAAACGCTGGCCCACGATGATCACCAAAGAACAATACGCCCGCATCACCCGCCTCGATGACTTCATCCCCGAACTCAAGCCGCGCCTCGATGCCAACGGTGTCCTGCCCTGCTACACCAACGGCCAGATCGACTACGCCATCAAGGGCGTCCACGCTCGCGTCCGAGTCGAATGGAACTTCGAAGCCCCCGCCGGCGCCAAGGACACGCATTTCGCGACGGTGAAGGGCACCAAATCCACTCTCACCATCCGTCAGGGCAAGGAACAGAATTACCGCCCCGAACTCTTCGTCGAACCGATGCCCGACCAGATCATCCCGTTGGCTGTCGCTTTGCCGAAGACCGTCGCCCAGTTGCAGGCCAAATATCCCGGCATCGCCCTCGAGCGGCTGCCCAACAACCTCTGGCACGTCCAGATCCCCGACAAATACCATGTCGGCCACGAGGCCCACTTCGGCGAGGTCACCGAACGCTACATGAAATATCTCGCCGCCGGCAAGCTGCCCGACTGGGAAGTCCCCAACATGATCGCCAAATATTTCGTCACCACCTCGGCGCTGGAACTGGCCAAACAAAACCCGAAATAAGGAGATTCCCATGAAATTCCGAATCCTCTGCTGCCTCATCGTGTCCGCGTTCCTGGCCGCCGGCTGCATGGCTCAATCGGCCAAAGTCCAGTTCGTCCCCGCCACCGACAAGATCGATGTCAAGCTCGCCGGCAAGCTCATCACCTCCTACCGCTTTGACGACTCGCTCACCAAGCCCGTCCTCTATCCCATCCAGACCCCCGGCGATGTCGTCCTGACGCGCGGCTTCCCCATCAAGCCCCTGCCCGGTGAAACCAACGACCATCCCCACCACATCGGCCTGTTCTTCACCTACGACAAAGTCAACGACAGCGGCTTCTGGGGTAACACCACCAAGCCCCCGATGATCAAGCACCAGAAGGTCGTCTCTACCGAACCCGGCGACGGCCAAGGCAAGCTCGTCACCCAATCCGACTGGATCGCCAAGGATGGCTCCACTGTCGTTCTCGTCGAAGACCGCACCATGGTCTTCAAGCCCATCGAGCACGGCTTTGCCCTCGATATCACGCTGGATCTGACGGCCAAGACCAAGGTCGAATTCGGCGACACCAAGGAAGGCATGTTCGCCGTCCGCACCGCCGACTGGCTCAGCGAAAAGATCGGCAAATCCCGCTACTTCAGCTCCGAAGGCGCCGAGACCTCCGCCAAAATCTGGGGCAAGCGAGCCAAGTGGGTCGCCCTCGAAGGCAAGAAGGATGACAAACCCGTCGGCATTGCGATTTTGAATCACCCGACCAGCGCCAACTACCCCACCTATTGGCACGCCCGCGATTACGGCCTGTTCGCCGCCAACCCCCTCGGCCAGGAGGAATTCCAGAAGACCAACAAGGAAAAGGACCCCAAGCCCTTTGGCCTCGTCCTCGAACCCGGCAAATCCGCCCGCTTCCGATTCCTCGTCCTCTTCTACGACGGAACCAAATCCCCCGACCAGATCAACGCCCTCTTCACCACCTTCGCAAAATAGTCCAACCGTTGCAAAAAGAGGGACTGGTATCGTTCCGCCGAAGGCGGGTTGTACCTGTCCCCTTTTTGCACATTGCTGTATGGGTATCCCGATACATCGGGACTGTGCCCTTTTTCATTTCCATAACTCCTCCGATTCCAGATTTCTGCTTACGCTTGAAAGCCCCCAACTTCATGTAGGGGGTTATTTGTCATGCCGGCGAAGGCCGGCATCCAGACGCTCCGCAAGGTCAGCACTCTCCGATCATCGCAATGCCCCTGCCCATATTTCATTTTTGGTTTGTTATTTTGCTCTTTAATTTTTGATCTTTGATCTTTTTTTATCCCTCCACCCTTCCTGAAAATGTGCGCAAACGGTACGATTTTTCTCAACACAAAAATCGCTAAACCCAGCACCCATAACGACTTATCAATTTTTTAACCCCTCAAAAATAGCAAGATAGTGATAGCGCATTTTGTTCGATCCGGAGGGCCTCTTCGTCAAACCGATTTTATATCCCCCTCATTCCACGCCCCCCGGCCCGCAGGAGCGTTTGTGAAGGGGCGACGCATGAGTCAACCAAGCCGTAGCACAAGCGTCTCACGGGTGTCATTCCGGGCTTGACCCGGAATCCAGTTTGTTTTGTCATTGTTTTATGGTGCTTCGGATTTGTTTCGAGTTTCGATATTCGGATTTCGAATTTTCCTATAACGAGATTCTCACCGGACGCCGGCGCGGCGCAGGNNTTCATCCACTCCTCCGCCAGCACCGCCAGATCCTCGATCCCCACGCGCCCGTCCCGCGTCAGGTCCGCCCCCACACAAAACACTCCCCCTTGCACCGCCCGTAGTTCTCGTCCAGCCGCCCGGACAAGAGCACCAGCCCCGCGATCCGCCGGATCATCTCCTGCACATACCGCGCCTCCTCCATCGATAGGCCCCGCCCCAGCAGCCCCCGCTCCCGATAGCTTAGCCACTTCTTGACCACCTGATACCC
>PMBP01000037.1 GCA_003152975.1 Phycisphaerales bacterium
GCGAAGGAATATTTTAGGCGCGATTAACACGATTTATCCCGACAAGTCGGGATCCCGATACACAGAATCAGGACACGATTTCAATTGGGGTTCACACCCGCCTCAGCGGGTCTGCGCTGTGCTCCGACTCGAACACGAAGCACCCAATTCTAAACAAAGTATGAATATCAAAAGGGGGAATTTCAAAACAAAATGGATTGGCGGATATTTCCGCGATGCGGAAATTTCGGAATGACCCTTCGATATGGCCGATGNNCATCGGCCTACTCAGGGCATCGCAAATGGGCGGATGCCATCCGCCCCTACAACATCCACCTCGCGGGGCTCGGTGGCTGCCACCCGATGGGGGAGAGCATAACCTTCGGGATAAACCCGGAGAACACCATAACCCCCAACATAAAGTTGTGGGCTTTCAGGCGTGGGCGGGAAGAGCCAGGGGCGGGAAATTGTTTGGGGGTAGGTTTTTTCGACGAACAAAATAGGGAAATCCCCAATATAGCCCTCGAATGGTTGAGCGTAGAATGGGGAACGCGTTCGATTGGGTGTGAGGGTATCGGCGTGATTGGAGGAGCCGAAGCGGCTTTTTTTGGTCCGCTAAGGCGGTTTTCGGGAATGATCAATGGGCCGGAGGGAATCAGAGAATCGGATAAAGGTTGCTCGACAACGGAGCCGGGCGGCGGGAATGAAGCGGTGTGGGATTGAACTTTCAGTTATGGAGAGACATGATGGAAGCAAACGGGAGAATCCATTCTATCGGTGGGATCGCATTTCTGTTGGGGGCGGCGGTTGGGGCCGTCGGGCTTGTTTCGGCGCCGGCGGTTGCCCAGGTGGGCATCATCCAAGGGACGATGTCCAACTTCGATGTTTTTAATGAGACGAGCCAGAATGTGTATGGGGCGGAGATCGAGCTGGAGGGGTGCCACTCGACGGATGTCAACAAGACCTATCCGGCGCACTTCAACACGATGACCAATACGGATTATTCCAACGGGGTGACCTTCGGGACGCGGCTGACCTTCACGGGGTACAACTTCGATCCGAGCGGGTTCATGATTCCGCGGATCGGGCAGAACACCAACGGGCACTTTGCGGTGAATCAGCCGGGGTGCGAGCACTTCGGATTTTCGATCGTGGGCACACAGCCGACGACGACGCGGTTTTTCTGGCTGGACCAGAATTCCCAGCGGATCGGGACCAAGCCGATGTCGATACCGAACGCGACCTGGACTTACAATCCGCCGATCGTGCCGGGTGGACAGGTGGTCATGCAAGCGGTGGTCGTGCCGCCGGCGCCGGAAATTCCGGATCCGATGCTGCCGGACTCGATCTGGATGAAGGTGTATATTACGGAGCTGGAACGGCCGGTGGATCTGGGCGAACTGATTTCCGGGCCGGGCACGGCCGCCCCGCAGGACAAAGCCGAGATCGAGCGGGAGTGGGTGCTGCTGGAAGGCGGCGTTCCGGACCAGTGGGATTCGAATGTCGGCCCGAATGCCCAGGCGGTGCTGAAGCGGATGGAGTACTTCAAGTACACCGGACCGGTCGATGAAGTCAATGCGCCGTTGTCGTCGTGGTCGGGCGTGGGAGAACCGCCGGCCAACGAGCTGGGCGACTTCATCGCGGCGAATATGGTGGCGGCGAATTTGGCCGAGCCGGCGTGTCGGTACAAGCTGGCCGGGGATTTGAACGGCGACTGCGTGGTCGATCTGAATGATCTGGTTGTGTTTGCGCCGCTGTGGATGATGACGGGGTGCGTGGTGCCGAACGGCTGCGTGGGCGCCGACATTAGCGGCGACGGCAAGGTGACGATCGAAGACCTGGCGGTGATCGGGGCAGACTGGATGATCGACTGCACGCTGATGCCGGGGGATGCGGCGTGCAAGAAGATCTGAACAGCTAAAATTCCAAGCACGAAGCACTAAATTCTAAACAAATCAGAAGTACTAAATCTGAATTTCAAAACAAAATGGATTCCCGCTTTCGCGGGAATGACACAGGGGGCGACGCATGCGTCACCCCTCCACATTTGACCCTAACGGGTCAAATCATAAACACAAGCGAGGACGCTTGTGCTACATCTATAAAATTCTAAACACTTCAGAAACACTAAAGATCGCAAACGGGCGGATGCCATCCGCCCCTACACTGCGCCCATTGGGGCGTTCTGGATGCCGGCCTTCGCCGGCATGACATGGAAGGTGGGCGAAATTTTGGGTGACATGTGGAGGATTTTGGGCTTGCGTTTTGCAGAAAATATGGTATAATGTTGGGCCTATCGGGTCGGAAGATCTTTGGAGAGGATTTTTTCGGCAATTAGGAAGGAGCGGCATTATGATTTATTTCCCCAGACGCGGTTTTCAACCGGCCGGGGTCATTTTTTGCGCATTTTTTACAATCGCGGCGATGGCCTGTGCGGGGGTCTATTCCGGAGGGACGGGGACGGCGGAGAATCCGTACAAAATCTCCAAGAAAGCCGACTGGAAGGAACTCGCTGTTACCTCAGCCGACTGGGACAAGAGCTTTATCTTGCTCAACAACATCGATTTGAGCGGTGTACATCTGGCTTTGATCGGAAATGATACGACGGCGTTCAGCGGCGTCTTCGACGGTAACGGCCATACGATCTCAGGATTCACACATGAATGCAGCCGGTGGGACGATGAAGCTGGTATTTGTCGTGATACCGGAGCTGCAGGGCTATTTGGAAACAATCTTGGAATCCTTCGGAATTTGGGATTGCTCGACTGCCATATTACGGGGGGCGGAATTGTTGGAGGCCTGGCCGCGACTAACAAAGGAATCATTCAGAACTGTTTTTCCATCGGGAGTACATCAGGGACAGCTGGTATCGGAGGCTTCGTCGGATATAATGGTGGCAGGATTATCAACTGCTATTCCAAGGTCAATGTGGGGGGGCGGTTTGCCGTCAACGGATTTGTTGGCGTATTGGGCGAGGATGGAACAATATCCAATTGCTACTCAATCAGACCGGGCGGAGGTGCAATCTGCGGATTGGTCGGGGATTATTGGGGTCAAGGGGATATCCAAGATTCTTTTTGGGAAACAGCCACAAGCGGGGAACCAGACCCCTGCGGGAGTGGGATAGGCAAGACGACGGCGGAGATGAAGACGCTGGCGACCTTTACGGGGGCGAGGTGGGATTTTGTGGGGGAGATGGCGNNCGGAGACGGTGGGCGCGGCGGATGGAAATGGGGATGGGAAGGTGGATATGATCGATTATGCGTTGTTGGCGTCGGAATGGATGCGAGAGTAAGATCAAAGATCAAAAATAAAATATATAAGACACAGATATAAGATAAAAGGGGGGCGGGGGCATTTGAATACATGTAAAGTTGTCGACCTTATGGGGCCGAATCGATTTACCCCCGGACACAGAGAAGGGATATAGACAAGTACCCGGGGCGGGAGTGAAAGATCGCCCCTACAGCGCCCGGCGGCATGCGGTCCTCCATCCACCCGATGGGGGGCAAGAGCGGAGCGAGAAAAGGCGGAAATCGGTTGATTTTGCTGGATTTGGGGTTCGGGAATTTGGTACAATCACTGATTGAATA
>PMBP01000240.1 GCA_003152975.1 Phycisphaerales bacterium
GGTGTTCTTCTTGTAGATCCAGATCTCCTTGACCGTCCGCAGAATCGCCTCCGAATCCCCCTCGGCCAGTTCCATCCGCGCGCCCAGGATCAGCCGCGCCGAAATGTTCACCCGCCGATAATCGAAAACCAGATCCGGTTTGCTCCGTTCAAACACCTCTCCCTTGTCGTCCATCAGCGTCACCGAATGGATCGCCGCGCCGATATCGCCGAAGTTGCCGCCGGCGTTCATCCGCACCGCACCGCCGATCGACCCGGGAATCCCCGTCAGCGACTCCAGGCCCCCCAGCCCGCGCCGCACGCACTCCAGCACCAGCTTGCTCAAGCTCGCCCCGCCCCAGGCGTTGAGGATCGCCCCGTCGAAGCTCGTGCTGGTGAACAGCGGCCCGTCCAGCTTGATCACAACCCCGCGAACGCCCTCGTCCCGGACCAGCAGGTTCGACCCGAACCCCAGCACCCGGAACGGCACGCCGCTCTTGCGGCAGCGCTGCACCACCCCCGACAGTTCTTCCACCGTCTCCGGCGTGATCACCCAGTCGGCCGGCCCCCCCAGCCCGAACCAGGTGTAATGGCTCAGCGAGCTGTCCGACTTAACGATTTTTTCGAAGCCACTGAAGATATTCATCGGCCACCTTCCATACTGTACCTGCGCCCATGGTCACGACAACGTCTCCGCTCTGCACCTGCTCCCGGAGGGTCTGGCCAATTGCGGCAAAATCATTGAGGAACACCGCCCGACAGCCCTGCCGACTGATCCGGTCCACCAGGACCTCGGCGTTGATCTGCTGCCGGGATTCCATCGTGTCGCGGACGAAATAAATCTCCGGCACGATGGTCACATCCGCCAGCATAAAGCTTTCCGCGAAATCATCAAGCAAAAACCGCGTCCGGCTGTACTGGTGCGGCTGGAACACGCACCACAGCCGCTTGGGGCAATACCGCTGCCGGATCGCCAGCAGCGACGCCCGGATCTCCGTCGGGTGGTGCGCGTAGTCGTCGATCACCGTGATTCCGGCGTACTGGTCCTTGAGCATCAGCCGCCGGTCCATCCCCGTAAACGCCCCGATGTGCGGCGCGATCTCCTCGAACGGAATCCCCGCCCCGAAGGCCGCGGCGATCACCGCCAGGGCATTCATGACATTATGCCTCCCCGGTATCGAGATCGTCACCCGCCCCAGAAACCGCCCGCTGCGGTGCGCGTCGAAGCGGTACAGGCCATCGACAAGCTGCAAGCTCTGCGCGTAAAAATCGCACGAGGGCTCCAGCCCGAAAGTCAGCTTGCGTATGTCCGGCCGCAAATCCCGCAGCACCAGCCGCACATTGGCGTCCTGCCCATTGGCCACCAGCACCCCGCCGGGCCGGATGTTCTTCGTGAAATCCGCAAACGCCTCGACGATCTCGGCCTCGTTGGCGTAATAGTCCAGATGGTCCTGCTCGATGTTGAGCATCACCCCCACCTGCGGATGCAAATTCAAAAAGCTCCGATCGTACTCGCACGCCTCCGCTACAAAAATCCCGCCCGTTTTCCCGACCCCGCTGGATGACTTTAGCTGCGGGATATCCGCCCCCACAATGTAGCTCGGCCGCCGTCCCGCCAGCGTCAGCAAATGCGACAGCCATCCGCTGGTCGTGCTCTTGCCGTGCGTGCCGCACACCGCAATCCCCGCGTAGCGGTCCATCAGCTCCCCGAGCATCTGTGCGTACTTGACGACCTTGCAGCCGTGCGCCCGCGCCGCCCGCAGTTCCGGGTTTTCCTCGCGAATCGCCGCCGAAATCACCACCGTATCCACCGGCAGCCGCAGATTCTCGGCATGATGCCCGATCGAAATCCGCGCCCCCAATTCGTTGAGGTGTTGCACAACCGCCCCGTCCTCCTGGTCCGAACCGGTCACCTCGGCCCCATTCTGAATCATCAGCTTGGCCAGCCCGCTCATGCCGATCCCCCCCGAGCCGATGAAGTGGTAGTGCCGCCCCCTCAGCGGCCGGTTCGCCAAGCCGTTTTCGGCGTCGTCGGCCAAAGTCGCCGCAACGGTCGTCTCTTTTTCCATGGGAGATTACGCCTCAATCTATCGTTCATTTCAATCCGATCCGCCCCTATTTTATCGGACGCACCGGCCCTTCGCAAGCCGTTCCCTTCCCCTCGTCCCCATCCTTCAATTCGGCCCAATCCCCGCTTTCCCTGCAATTTATGCTATCCAACCGCCAACCGATCCCTATAATTACTCTCATACCCGCGATCGCGGAAATCCACTTTGTTTTGATATTGCCGTTTTCGATATTCGAATTTGTTTAGAATTTAGTGCNNGCCATTCGAGTATCCCCCCCTTCCGGCCGACGCCTGCCGCCGGTTCGAGACCTTCGCGCGGCTCCTGCAGGAGCACAACCGCCGCGTCAACCTCACCGCCATCACCGACACCACCGCCATCTACCGCCGCCACTTCGCCGATTCCCTGGCCGTCCTGCCGATCCTCGCCGACTTCGCCCGCACCGCCGCCGAACACCATCCGTCGCATTCGCTGGCCGACCTGGGTTCCGGCCCCGGCCTGCCCGGCCTGGCCATCGCCATCGCTCGCCCCCGCTGGCATGTCACCAGCGTCGAGGCCACCGGCAAAAAGGCCCGCTTCCAGCAGGCCGTCGTCGATGCCCTCCACTTGGACAACGCAACGATCCTCTCCGCCCGGGCCGAAGAACTCGCCCACGACCCCCGCTACCGCGAATCCTTCGCCGTTGTCACCGNNACCGCCCGCGCCCTGGCCGACCTGCGGATCCTCATCGAGCTGGCCGCCGGCCTCCTCAAACCCGCCGGCATCCTCATCGCCTGGAAAACCGCCCCCGTCGAGCCCGAACTCGACCACACCCGCTCCGCCCTGGAAACGCTCGCCCTCCGCGTCGAATCCATCCCCCCCTACGCCCTCCCCGGCGACGACCCCGCCGCTTCTTCTCTTCGCCTCGTCGTCATCAAAAAACTCGCCCCCACCGACCCCCGCTTCCCCCGTCCCTTCCCCAAAATCAAATCTCACCCCCTTTGATCTCTCCACCCTACCGGAAAATGTGCGCAAACGGTACGATTTTCTTCAACTCCAAAATCGCTAAAT
>PMBP01000020.1 GCA_003152975.1 Phycisphaerales bacterium
CGTCATCGGCAACAATCGGTCCGGGACCAAGTGGATCTCGAACCTGTTGCTGGGCCATCCGGACATCGCCGGAATTCAGAGTCCCAATCACAAGGGGATTCTCGAAACGGGTTTGTTGACGGCTTTTCCGGAGATCTTCGGATCGTTGATGAATTCGGACAGCCGCATCGGATGCATCGAGTGTTTTGCGGCGACAGATTATTTCCGACTTACGGGTTTAGACAAGGATGTCCTGTATCGTTTTCCGGTGGACAATTATTACGACTTTTTCCGAGCCCTGATGGATCGACTGGCGGACGAACGAGGCGCTGGTTGGTGGCTGCAGAAGTTTTCGCCAATCGTGTTGCCGGATCTGATACGGCATTTTCCGGAGGCGCGGTTTGTGATGATTACGCGGGACATGACCCCGACGATTCGGTCGAATATGATCATGGCGGGCGACCCGCCTCGATGGCGGTCGGCAATCCGGCACCTCTACTGGTACCATTACGGTATCCGGCAAATGTGGGCTTATCGAAATCGGCCGGGGGTTCTGGGCGTACGCTACGAGACCCTTCTGGCCGAGCCGGAAAAGACCGTGCGATGGCTCTGCAGGGAACTGGGATTGGATTTTACTCCGACCCTGTTAGAGACCCGGTTTCAACGGAACCACAGCGCCGGTTCCGGAGATATGTCAAACTCGTTTCTACGGCACATTCGATGCCTGTCAGCCCCATTCGCCCTAATGCCCTTATGGGTGTTTCGAGGTATTCATCGATGTCATCGGTCATTCAAACGGCGACGAAGCCCATTCCTTCAAACCACCTTTTCCATCGTGGCCAGTCAGCGGGGCCTGACGGGAACGGCCGTCAGAGGCGAGACGCAAACTGCCTTGACGAATGAAAAAGGCCGATCGGATTGAATCCCAAACTGCTTGACATCCTGGTTTGTCCCGATACGGGGGAGCCCCTCGGCCTGGAGGTCCAGGAGTATGACGCCCAATGGGATCAGGTACGGAAGGGGCGGCTTGTGAGCCCGTTGGGAAAGGTCTATCCGATCCGGAACTCGATCCCACGGTTTGTGGATACCGACGAGTATACGGGCAGTTTCAGTATGCAGTGGCACCTGCACAAAACGACCCAGTATGCCACGGAATCCAATCCGTTTTCGCGTCTCCAGTTCCTGGAGGTCAGCGGCTGGCGTCCGGAAGATCTTCGGGGCAAACGGATTCTGGATGCCGGGTGCGGATCCGGCCGGTTTACGGATATCTTGCGGCAATGCGGGGCCGAAGTGGTCGGCGTGGATTTGAGTTTTGCGGTCGATGCCGCTATGCAGGTTATCGGCGACAGGGAGAATGTGAATCTCGTACAAGCGTCGATTTTTTCGCTTCCGTTTCGGCCGGGCTGCTTCGATTATATCTGGAGCTACGGCGTGCTGATGGCCACGCCGGACACCCGGGCGGCCTTTCATTGCGTCGCCGACAAGGTCCGACCCGGAGGCGAAATGGCTATTTGGATCTACTCCAACTACAGCAAGTGGGCCAGCTTTTGTTCCGATCAACTGCGGTGCATCACGGTGCATCTTCCCAAGCGGATCCTGTATGCCTTATGCTGGTTGTCGGTTCCTCTCTATTTTGTCTATAAGATTCCCGTGATCGGATACGCCCTCCGAAACACCTTTGTGATCAGTATGAGAAATCGCTGGAGATGGAGGATACTGGAAACCTTCGACTGGTACAGCCCTGCCTATCAATGGAAGCATCGATATCCGGAGGTATCCGAATGGTTCCGGCAAGAGGAATTGGAACTGGTCCATGTCTCGAAGATTCCGATTGGCATGGTGGGACGGAAATCCTGAGACCATGCCGACGGTTCCGCTGACATCGCAGGAGGATTGGGAGAAGGGATACCGGGGCCGGAGATCTGGTTTCCAGGATCGTCATGACACGGTGGAGCCGGTGATACGGAAGCGGCTGGTCTATACCCAACTCGACAAGATCTTCCGTCTGTTTCTTCCTCCCGAACCGGGACGGCGATATCTGGAATTCGGTTGCGGGAATTCGTTCTGGCTTCCGTATTTTCAGATCCGCTTTAGATATGAAGTGGAGGGCGTTGACTATTCCTCCCACGGTTGCCGTCTGGCCGAGGATCGGTTGCGGAAGTTTTCGGCTTCCGGTCGCGTCTTCGAGAAGGATTTCCTGGCTCTCGGGGGCCAGTTCGATGCCCATTACGATGTCTGCGGATCGTTCGGAGTCGTCGAGCATTTTGAATCGCCGGGGGAACTTGTTGGCCGGTTTTCCGCCTGTTTGAAACCCGGAGGATTCCTGATCACCATGGTTCCCCATCTCAAGGGATTTCAGGGCGCCGTGCAGCAAATTCTGGGCCGATCCATCCATCGGAAACACCGGCCCATGACCCTGAAGGAGTTGGAGTCCTTTCATCGGGACTGTGGCTTGGCCATCCGATATGCGGGCGGTATCGGCCTGACGACACTCGGATGGAATTTCGGGCCCGGGCTGCTTGGACGGGGGTATGGAGTTTATAACGGATTTCTCGACCGTGTTGCAGCGAAGGTGGAAAGGGCATGCCATCGGGCGGTTCCCACGCTGTTCGGATCGGGACTCGTCGTGATCGCCCAACGAGTCTAACCCGGCTATTTCACAAGAGTTTGGTTTTGGGCGGCCCTTTTGCCCCGCTGCGGCGTTCTCGGCCAAAAATGTCCTCAGCGTATTTTCAAATACGCTTCCGGGCCTTTTTGGCCTGCGGCCTTGCATCGGGCCAAAACTTCTCGCCCAAAACGGGCCGTCATCAGACACAAGTGTCATTCGTTCCGTAAGGCCTTGTTGTAACTATAGTAATGATTGTCGCGTCAAAACCCTGTGAAATAACCGGGTTAGAGGCAACGGAGATGAAAGAATCACTATTGAAGATGCTGGCCTGCCCAACCTGTGGGCAGGGGCTGGCCGTGGAAGGTCCCCCCCCCTCGCCCGAGGGCGAAATTCTTGAAGGACGCCTGATTTGCCCGGCCGGTCACGCGTATCCGATTCGTGCCGGGGTACCGCGGTTCGTATCCGACGACGCGTATGTTGACAATTTCAGTTTTGAGTGGAAGCTTCATTGCCGTACCCAAATGGATACCTGCGAGTCGAAGGTGTCCGAAGAGGATTTCCGCCGCAAAACGGGATTGCTCCCCGACCAGGTACGGGGGAAGAGAATTCTGGATGTGGGTTGCGGGATGGGGAGGTTTCTGGATGTGGTGGCCCGCTGGGGTGGCGAGGTTGTCGGGATTGACCTGAGCTATGCCGTGGATGCGGCGTTTGTCAATCTCGGCCGCGGGGCCGGGGTCCATGTGGTCCAGGCCGATGTCTTCTCTCTGCCCTTTCAAGAGGGCTGTTTCGACATCATTTACAGTATCGGCGTCCTGCATCATACGCCGGATTGTCGGGCGGCATTTCTCCGGTTGCCGCGGTTGCTGGTCGGCGGGGGGCATGTGTGCGTGTGGGTCTATGGGCGCTACAACAAGCTTCAATCCTTTACCAGCGATTGCTGGCGCGCCATCACGACCCGTCTGCCCAAACGGTTCCTGTATAGTCTTTGTTACCTGTCGGTCCCCTTGTATTATCTCTATCGCATCCCGGGGATCGGCCATTTGTTGAGAAATCTGTTTCCGATCAGCATGCAGAAACGGCGGACCTGGAGAGTTTTGGACACATTCGACTGGTATTCACCAAAGTACCAGTCCAAACACACCTATCCGGAGGTCTTTAGTTGGTTTCGCGAGGCGGGATTGAGGCAATTGATGTTGTATGAGCCGCCGGTGGCCGTCCGGGGTACGCGAGACTGGCAAAGTCCTTCACAGCCGTCGGAAGCCCCCGGTTCGGGTCATTGAGGATGGGTTAATTTCATGTGCGGGATTTGCGGAATCATGCGTTTTGACGGTACTCTGGACCCCGGCCTGATCGAGGCCATGAAAAACCGTCTGGTTCATCGGGGTCCGGATGACCAGGGGAGTTACGCCTCCCCGGTGCACTTCGGCACATCGAGCGGAGCCGTCGCTCTAGGACACCGGCGCCTGCGGGTGATCGATTTGTCGTCCCAGGCCCGTCAACCGATGAGCAACGAAGATGGAACGGTGTGGGTTACTTACAACGGCGAGATTTATAACTTTCAGGACCTGCGGAAAGAACTGGAAGGATACGGTCACATTTTCCGCTCCCGCAGCGACACCGAAGTGATCGTC
>PMBP01000244.1:0-12520 GCA_003152975.1 Phycisphaerales bacterium
TAGACGCACAAGATTTAACCATGACCGCGGTAGCCATATGGGAAAATTATGATCCAACCCCTCTATCCTTCGGGGCCGAGCGAAGAGTAACCCATAATTGGTGGGATGGTTTTTATAATGGCCTTCTCGATGAAGTCCGCATTTTTGATCGAGAGTTATCCAATGCCGAAGTCCAATCATTATACGAAAAGGACGCATTGTCGGCCCGCTTGCTGGCCCACTACAAACTGGACGAAACCTCCGGCCCGGTCATAGATGAAACCGGCAACTTTGACGCAATAAACAACGGTGCAATCCCCGGTGGATTGGGAATCACGGGGAATGCCTATGTCTTTGATGGTGTCAGTAGTTATCTGGACACGATCCCCGCAAATCAAGTCCCCTCCGAGATAACCGTCAGCATGTGGGCCTATTTGACTCCCCTGATGAATCCTCCCGACAATTGCCCGGCAGACCATATTTGGGGAACCATCGAAAATGCCAGTGGCGGCAAGAATGGTTTTTACGCAGGATACTCTCCCGATGCCCTGAGTCTTGTATTTGGATATTACTCGAATAATGAAGACAGGAATGTGGCGGTCACGGCCAGCAATAAGCTGTCGTTAAACAACTGGGTATTCCTCGCGTTTACCGTGGACAGCGCCAACACCGCCAAAATCTTTATCAATGGCGTCGAAGAAGCCAGCGTCGTCTTCAGCGAAAAACCGACAGCACATGACAGAGCATTGATGATCGGGAAGGCCATGCGGTCAACTGTTCAAAATTATGTCTTTGAGGGCAAAATCGACGATGTCCGGATCTACAGCCGCGTCTTGTCGGATGCCGAGGTCAAAACTTTGTATCAGAATCCATAGAAACGGCCGAGGGGAAAAACGATGGCTGTGGGCGTTTTGCCCACAGCCATCATTAATAAAGGAAGATTGGCCAATCTATCTCTGTGTCCCTCACTTTTCTCTGTGGCAATATTCAACCATGTCATCCGTGAAATCCGTTGTTATTATTATGTCAGCTTGGCTTCGATCTGTCGCAAAACCTTCATCGACTCGGTAGCGATCACCTTGCCGCCCGGCGTAAAATCAAAGACCTCCAGCGAGACCCACTCATTGTACAAAACGCTCTTGAGGTACTGGAATGCCGGAACGAAGTCATTGACCGCATTACCCGTCCCGAGGTACTTGCCGTCCATCTCCATGACATGCACATGGTGGATATTCGTGCGGTATTTCTTGAGCAGTGTGACAAAATCGTCGGTCTCATCCTTGGTGTTGTGGAAGTCGAACATCGTCTGGATCGACGGGTGATTGATCGCCTTGACGATCTCCACGGCCTCGGCCGTGGTATTGACCACATCGGTCTGGGTCTTGTCCAGCGGCTCGATCAGGATCCGGACCTTGCGGGCCTGGGCGTGGTCGGCCACCCGCACCAGCCCGTCGGCGAAGATCTTCTTGGCCTCGGCGACGGTGTTGCCCTGCGTACCCCGCTGCTTGGGCGAACCGAAGACCATGACCTTGCCGCCCATGTCCCCGCAAAAGTCGATCAGCAGGTTCACATAGGCCACGGTCTTTTCCCGCACGGCCGCATCCGGCGTGGAAAAGTGCAGCCCCTTGGGCGGCGGCATCAGCAGCCAGTGCAGCCCGGCGCACTGCAGGCCCGAACCCTTCATCACCCGCACCATCTCCTTGCGGCGTTCGACCGTTAGCTCGCGGACATCCTCCTTGACCAGCGTAAACGGCGCGATTTCGATGCCGGTAAATCCCGCCTCCGAGACGATCTTGCACTGCTCGGCCCAGTCAAGCTGCTGCATGCTCTCATTGCACATCGCGTAGCGAAATCTTGTCCGTACGGCCTGCGTCCGCTGCGATTCCTGACAACCGACCAGCGACAATCCCGCCCCCCCCACAATCGCCAGCCCCGCCGTCGCCTTGATGAATTCCCGCCGTGTCAAACATCCCTTCTTCGAATCCATATCCATCTCCCGTTGGTTTTGAACCCTGACAAAATCTTCCACAGAACACGGAGGTTACTGAGAATAAACTAAATCTTGTTTCTTGATTCTGATAATCACACTCTCTGTGTCCCTCTGTGACCTCTGTGGCTTATTAATGAATCTGAATTTTTCCGTGTAATCCGTGAAATCCGTGGTTAAATTTAATATGTAGTTTTCTCTCGCCTAATACTGTTTTACGCTTCCGTCTTCCAGGACCTCATACACCCTCTCATATCCTTCCTGCCTGAATCCCTGCCCCGTCACGCAAACATCATACGGAATCTTCTCCCTCAGGCAACGGGCGATCTGCTCGATGGCTGGCGTGAGGACCTGCTGGGTCGTGAGGCCCTTGTCGTTTTTCTTGTCCAGCGGATAGATATGCGTCCCCCAGGGGAACAACTGCCAGCTTGTCGGCAGCGTATAACCGTATGGCAGCACGATCGCCGTCTTGGCTTTTTTCCGCAACGCAGCCAGATCCCGCGGATGCGATTTTGCATACTCGCTGATCCGCCGCGACAGGGCAAGCTGCTCGGCATAGGGCACATGGTGATCGTGGTCCGAGGTCCAGAACCACAGGTACTCCGCCCCCAGGTCATACGCCAATCGCATCGAAGGCCACCGCAGCGCCGGCTCGGACTGCCCGTAGATCGCCATCCCCCATTTGGCCCCGAACACCCGCGCCGCACCCCGCATGGAACTGTACGACCACAGGAACAGATTCTCCGGCGTGATGGGAATCTCCACGCCAAAGGTCTCATTGATCTTTTGCAGCAGCAGGATCTGCTCGGAGTCCGCGGCCGGGTCGATCCTCCATCGGCATTCCTGAATGATCCCGACGCGGTTGGCCTGCAACTGGTACCAACTCGTCTCGACATAGGTCTCCCAGATCGGGATCTCCGGCTCGACCAGATCCAGCGTCCCCAGCCCGATCCCCTGCTCGGCCAGCTTGTGCCGATAGCCCCGCTGTTCCATCTCCTTGCGGATGTGCTCCTGGATCACCGTCACCGCCGTCGTCATCGGCGAGCCCGGCGGGTACTTGCCCGCCAGGATGCAGGCCGGCTCGTCGATGAACATCGCCAGCCCCCGAAAATTCGGCCGGTACAGCTCCTCCGGAAACGCGGCCGTCTTGCCGGTCCCCTCGTAAAACACCGGCCGATGGCAGATCCACTCGACCTGCGGATCCTGCACGACAAAATAATTGATCCCGGCCGCGATCATCTCATCATAGTCGCCCTGCGTAAAGGGCACATAGACATACTCATCCTTCTTGCTCTTTCGCGGCGCCCCGTCATCGCGGACATTCCGACTGGTCCCGATTAGCAGATCGCTCCGCAGGGCCAGCCGCGTGACCTTCTTCGGCGGCCGGATATCCGTTGCCGCTGCCGACGATGTCCGCCCAATCGGCAGGCCCAGGTACATCCCCTTCTCGAACAGCGACTCGCCGATCGCACCCTGGGTCCGCGGGATCAGTTGCCCGATAAAATCAAACAGCGGAATCACCGTCTTGCCCGTCCTCGCATCGACAAACTCGACAGCCTCCCGCCCCGGCTCCTGCAAAATATAACTCGATATCGTCACGGTCTTCGGCTCGGCCGCAAACGGCACCCGATCCGCCAGAAACCAGACGCGATAGACATCCCCGTTGACCTTCGTCCCCGTCAGCCGGATCCAGAACCCCTCGGCCCCCTGCGGCTGCACCGCCACCTCCACCTGCCGCACATTCTGCCCGTGCGGATTGTCCGGCAGCACCACATCATACTGCACACTCACCGTCTCCGCCGCGGCCGCACTCATCCCCGCTGCCAATACTATCCACCCAATCCAAGTCTTCATGACATGTCCCCATCGCCTCCCAATTATTCCGATTCCATTGACCCTCTTTTTTCTGTGTCCTTCTGCGACCCAATCAATATCCTATAAATCCTGAAAATCATGCTGCGCAGTAGTCCCGACTTGTCGGGATCAATCCTGTTGAAAATCCCCCTCCATAAGGCGATCACCCATACAGTCCGCCCCATAACCAATCCGCCAATTTTTGAATTTCAATCTGTCATTTTGATCTTTGCATTTTGATTTTTATTTTGCCCTACATCATTCCCGTGGATTTCTTCAAATAATCCACCTGCGCCTTAGTCAGCGGCCGGGCGCAGCCCATCGGCGTGTCCTTCAGCGTGATCGTCCCGATCCGCGTGCGGCGGATCGCCATGACCTTGTGACCCTCGCGATACATCACCAGCCGCAGGTCGCTGTGGAGCCCGCCCTGGATCGTCACCTCCAGCGCCGTCTCGATGTTGTTTCGCCGGATCACGCGGACCTGCGCCGCTCCGCCCTTCCCGCCCGACAGCCACGAGCCCCGCTTGAATTTCTCGATCGCCGCGGTCTCCATATTCCCCTGGATCCGGATCTCGTAAGTCCGCGGAAGCTGGTACCGCGGATGCGTCATGCGGTTGACCAGCTCGTTGTCGTTGGTCAGGATGATCGCCCCGCTGGTGTCGGTGTCCAGCCGCCCCACGCAGACCACGCGGAACGGCGTATCGACCAGATCGATCGCCCGCTTGCGGCCCTGCGGGTCGAAGTTGGTGCAGATGACATTCTTGGGCTTATTTAGCAGGAAATACACCCGCTCGGGCATCTTCACCTTCCGCCCGTTGACCTTGACGGTGTCCTTGTCCGGCTCGACGAACGCCGGCAGCGACTCGACCGTCTTGCCGTTGATCTCCACGACGCCTTCGAGAATCATCTCCTCGCACTTGCGCCGCGCCGCGATCCCCGCCTCGGCCAGATACTTTTGCAGCCGGACCTTGCCCTTCGGCGCCTTGCCGGCGGCCTTGCCCTTTCGCTTCGACGGGGCCCGCTGGGGCCTTAAGCTCGGATGAATCTTCGGCGATGACCGATCGTCTGGTTTGTCTTGTGTATCCATGTGTATTGCGATTCCTCTCAGTGACGAAAATGATTGATGATCCAATAAATCAGCGTCAAAACCGCCGAAACGACGATGCAGGTGGTCACCGGGACCCAGATCTTCCAGTGGCTCGATTCAAATCGCAGATCGCCGGGCAGCCGAAACAGCGGAATCTTCCACTCGCCCATCAGCCACAGACCCGCCCCGATCGCCGCCACAAATAGTCCGGCCCCTACCAGCAATTTCCCGATATCCTGGGGCAGTTGGCCCATCCCGATCCCCAATTCGATTCCGACGGTTTACTTTTCTCCAAATCAGCATACAATAATCCCGCCGATCCTGCAACGGCCAATCGCCGGGCCTGCGGAGGATATCTGGAGTTCGATATGATTACGACCGTCATCTTTGATCTGGACGACACGCTCTACGACGAGATCGACTACTGCCGCAGCGGCTTTCGCGCCGTGGCACGGTTTCTCGCCAACGCCGGCAGTCTGCCCCGCGACCGCGACACCGACGACCTCTACAACGCCCTCTGGAAGCATTTCTGCTCCGGCAACCGCCTCAAGACCTTCAACGCGGCCATGGACGAACTCAAAATCGACTACAACGACGAGGTCATCGCCAGTCTGGTCTCGTTCTACCGCCGCCACGAGCCGACCCTCAAGCTCCCCGACGACACCCGCAAGACCCTCGACCTCCTGACCGACCGCTACACGATGGCCATCCTCACCGACGGCTACCTGCCCGCCCAGGAACTCAAGCTCAAGGCCCTGCAGGTCATGCACTACTTCAAGCACATCCTCTACACCGAATCCCTCGGCCGCAGCTACTGGAAGCCCAACCCCGCCGGCTTCGAGATGCTCACCCGCAAACTGGCCGTCAGCCCCCACGACTGCGTCTATATCGGCGACAACCCCGCTAAGGACTTCCTCCCCGCCAACCAGCTCGGCATGGCCACCATCCAGGTCGTCCGCCCCAACCGCCTACACAACCACGCCCCCGAGGGCAAAACCGCCGCTCCCGACCAGATCATCGGATCCATCAGCCAGGTGCCCGCCGCCCTCCAGCGGGTCAAAAACAAGCGTCTCTTCTAATAACTCCCCCCAAAAGTATTTTTTCGTCGGATTTGTTGCCTTGACACGGGGAACCCTATATGGTATGGTGGTCCCGGAATGGATTCGATAGGTCGGGATTTGGAAACAATAAGAGCCCCGCAGTTCAGTCGTATGCGAGTTCCCGTTTTCCTCTTCCATCACCGGAGCATGTCGGCCTGTCCGAACCGAACAAGGTAGTCACTTTTTGGAGAACGAAAATGGGAAAGAAGTTGTATGTGGGTAATCTGCGGCCCGACATCGCCAATGAAGAGCTGCAAGGATGGTTCGCCGAGTACGGTACCGTGCTCAGCGTCAACCTCGTTATCGACAAGGTCACCAACACCGGTAAGGGTTACGGGTTCATCGAGATGAGCTCCGATGCCGAGGCCGAGGCCGCCAAGACCGGCCTCAATGGTTCCGAACGCGGCGGCGCGGTCCTCAAGGTCGCCGATGCCAATCCCCCCAAGACCGGCGGCCGTCCCGGCGGTCGTGGCGGTTACGGTGGCGGTGGCGGTGGCGGACGCGGCGGACGTGGTGGNNGGTGGCGGCGGCGGCCGTGGTGGTTACGGTGGCGGCGGCGGTCGTCCCGGCGGCGGCGGTGGTGGCGGCCGTGGTGGTTACGGTGGCGGCGGTGGTGGCGGTCGCAGCGGCGGCAGTGGCGGCAGCGGCGGCGGGTATGGCGGCGGACGCCGTTTCTAATCCCCTGCCGGATTCAAATGCGTGCGGGAGACCCCATCGGGTCTCCCGTTTTATTTTCTGCAACGCCGCCCGGCGGGATTCACAGACCCCTGGTGAATGTCGGGGCCGCAGAATGGCCGCCGTCGCTCGGTAGCGAGATGTAAAAAGTGCTGCCCTTCCCCGGTTCCGACTCCAGCCGGATTCGGCCCTGGTGGCGGTCCAGTATCCGCGAGGCGATCGTCAGCCCCAGTCCGTCGCCGGAGACGGGGCAATTCGGGTCCAGCCGGTGAAACATCTCGAACACCCTGTCCTGGTGGCGGGGATCAATCCCGATACCGTTGTCCGAAACCCAGAAGGTGATGCAATCTCCTTCTCGCCGGCCGGAAATATGGATCGTGCCCGGCCGATTCTGATCTCGATATTTCAGGGCGTTATCAACAAGATTACTGATCACCTGGTTGATCTGCCCCGCGTCCCCCATGCACGGAGGCAGATCGTCCACCGTTACCGTGACCCCGCCCGTTTCGATCTGGTACTGCATCGTCGCCAGCACCGATTTCACCAGCGCGTTCATGTCCAGCGTCTCCTTTTGGATCGGCGCGCTGCGGATCTTTGACACCCGCAAAAAGCCGTCCAGCAACCCCTTCATCTTCACGGTGCTGGCCTGGATAAAGTGGAGGGATTTCGGAATCTCCTCTTCCAGCAACGGCATCACATCCTGTCGGATCGTCTCCGGCAGGTCCACTAAGCTCAGATGCTTGATCAGCTTGCAGCCCTGCACCTCCAGTTCCTCGCTGAATCCCTTGATATTCACCAGCGGCGACTTCAAATCATGCGAAACCGTATAGACAATGCTCTGTAACTCCGCGTTCCTGAACGACAGCTCCGCCGCGTTGGCCTTCAATTCATGGTTGGCCGCCCGCAACTGCTGCTCGTTGGCCGCAAGCTGCTGGTTAGCCGCGTTCAGTTCGTCGCGCGAGGCGGTCGTCTTCTGCAGATTCTCTGTCATCGCGTCGAACGCCCGGGCCAGGTGGCCGATCTCGTCGGCCCGATCCATCCGGATCTTGTGGCCCAGGTTCCCCCCGCCGACCTTGCCCATCTCCCCGATGATCTGCCCGATCGGGTCGGTGATGCTCCGCGTGATCATCGTGCCCGTCACAATGCTGGCCCCGGCGATCAGCACGATCAGCCCGGACATGGCCAGCAGGTGATGCCGTCGGTACCGCATTGCATCCCGGTAAAACGACTCGGCCTTGGCCCGGGCAAAGTCGCTGATCGGCGCGATCCGCGCCTCAATGGCGTCAACCTGATCGTCCCCTTTGCCGTTGCTGATCTCGATCGCCGCCGCTTTCTGGCCTTTCCCCACCAGTTCGATCTCCTCCTGCCGGATCAACTTCCAATCGGCAAACGCCTGATAGGCCGCCTGGACCTCTCTCTGATCTCCCAAATACCGTTCCCTGAGAACCTGGAACAGCGAGGTCACGGTCTTCTCCCTCTGGTCCATTTCGTCGATCGCCGCCTGGATATCCCCGGCGCTTCCCGCCAGCAGGAGGTCTTGCACAGACCGTTTGATGGCAATGACCTCGGATCGAATGTCCCGCACGGCGTTGCTGACCTTCAGCGGATGCTCGTGCAAATCCCTCGTGAAACCCGCCTCCGCATTCATCTCGACTATCGCGATAGCACCCAGTACCAGCACCAGGGCCACAACGATCCCGAACCCATATCGCAGCCGCATCCCGATCTTTTGATTCAGTATCCATCCCATGAATTCAGTCCTCACGGTTCACAGTCGTTGACGCTATCCGCCTTCGGCGGCCACAATACCTGCTCGGCGCCGTTCCCCTCCGTAAAGGAAACCCGGCCCGTTTCCGCGTCCAAAAACGCGATTTTCCGCTCGTTCCCCCCCAGCCCGCTCGCCCGGATCGGAATGTTCTTTTCCTGCAGGATCGCCGTGACCGACCGGATGTTGTCCCAGCAGATCGAGTCCTTGTCGCTTCGCAAGACATTGCCGCCTCCGACCAGACAAACCTCGATCGCCCCCGAATCGCAGCCCGCTTCGATCATCCGGTCCAGCAGCGCCCCGATCCCGTACACCGCATATCGCGGATCGTTGGCCCCTCTCTGCGGCGTCTCGCCAGGCAACATGATATGCGCCATCCCCGCGATCCGGGCTCGGAATTCGTACGCCGCCACGGCGATGCACGAACCCAGCGCCATCGCGCGCAAAAGGCATTGTCCCCCGCGCACCGCGATCTGGCCGGTGTTGATGTCGATGATCTCTTTCATCTCGCCTTCGCCATCCGGTTCCGCCGGATTCGGCCTCCAAAGAACCCCCCGGGTTGCCAACCTGAACCAACCCTTTGTCCTATATTTAAATTTACTCTACCCTATTTAACTACTTACTGGATAAATAACGGAGTAAGGATACCCCCTATCCCGTCCCCCTGTCAATCCCCGCCCCGGCGGTAGGCCAACAAAAACATCCGGATGGATCCCCCCAAACCTCATTCTTCGCGTTTTTCGGCTGCTTATCGCGATTGGGCGGGGTCGAAGCGCAGGCCGGGAATCGCCAAACCGTCCGGAGTTCGGATGCGGGCGGAAAATTCCCACGGCATATTGTTCTGGGTTACCTTCAGGATCAGGGCATTCCAGCCCTTCTTAAGCGATATATTGAACTTGTCGGAGTCCAGGGTGATAGCCCGGGCGACATTGGCCGAATAGACGACGGCGCCGTTGAGCCAGACCTTCACGCCATCGTCGCTGCCGAGCCATAGCTGACAATTTATGTCTTCATCTGCCCATATCCCCGTGCGGGCATAACCGACGCGGCTGTCGCCGGGAAATCGCTTGAGGATATCGACGACGAACGGCCGGGCGGGATCGGTACCGGCGGAGATCGGCTCCCACCTGGCCTGGCCCAGCGACGGATCTTCCGGCGGGAATGGCTGATCGAAGAGTTGCGAGTAGTTCATGCCGTCCTTGGTATAGGGGGCGGAGATCTGCCAATCGAGGATGTAGTCACTGACGGCCGAAGCGGAGTCGAGGACCTGCTGGGCTTGCTGCTTGAGGTCGGCGACGACATCGGCGGCCAGCACGGCCTTGAGGGCGGCGGTGGTCTTTTCTTTGCCGCGAAGGCCAACCGACCGGGCGATGGCGATGACGGCCTGGGCGGCCTCCTGTTTGAGGTCGGCGTTGGACAGGAACGATACAGCCCAATCGAGGGCCTCGGCGGTTTGAAGCTGAGTAAGTTTAGCCAGAATGCGCTTTTTCTCGGCGGGCTGGTCGGCCAGGGTCATGGCCTGCTGATAGGCCTGGAGCTTTTGAGGGTCACTGTCGGCCGAGAGCCCAATCAGATCGACGAAGCCCCGAAGCGCCAGGATCTTTTGCGTACGGACCGTCGAGGTCTGAGCGACCTTGAGCAGGTCGGGTAGCGGCGCGGCAGTCGGCCAGGCGGCTAGGGCCTCGATGGCGGCCGAGACGATGGCGGCATCGGTATCTGCCAGAGCGGCGAGGAGAGCGGGCAAGGCCGAATCGTGGCCGAGTCGGCCGGCGGTTTGCAGGAGGACGGCCTTCTGCGCCGGCGTTGCCGTGCCGAGTTTGGTAATCAGTTTTTCCGCGGCCACCGGCTGGGTCCCCGTGCGGCGGGCCGCCTGGACCAGCGCGTTGGAAGCATCGGCGGCGGACTCGGCGGAAACGGCGACCACCAGATCCACCAAGGCGGTGATTTCCTGCGGGCCGGCAAGGTCCTTGAGGGCGGCGATCGCCACGCCGCGAATGGCCGGTTCGGCGGTCGCCAACTTGAGCAGTTCCGGGGCGGTCTCGGTGGCGTTCCGGGCGGTCAGGGCCTTGATCAGTTCGACCTGGACGGTCGGATCGGCACCCTTGATTCGAGCGATCATCTCAGCGGGAATATCCTTGCCGCGAACCAATCGCAGCCCCTTCCGCGCCGCCACCTGTTCGTCTCCGGAGGACTTGGCGGCACGCTCGGCCAAAAACGCCACATCCGACGCGTCGCCCAAAACGCCGACGGCCTTGACTGCGGCTATGCGAACGGAAATATCCGATGACTTGCATGCCTCCATAATATCCGCAAGGGCATTGCGATCGCCTTGATCGGCCAGCATATCGACCAGGAGCACCTGAACATTGGAGCCAAGGGATTTCCACTGCTTCGTGCAGGCGCCGATCAGTTGGGGGTCTTTGGTTTCCCGTACCAGCCGGATCGCGACAAGCCGAAGCGGCTCATCGCTGCCGGATAGCGCTTCGATCACCAGTTCCATCCGTCGCTTGCCATCCGACAATGCCACTCCCCTCCACGCGGCCAGGCGGATCGAAGATGGCGGCTGGGCCTGAAGTACATTCTGATAGAGGACTAAGGCATCGGATGCGTTGCCGCTACTGAATCGATTTTCGGCACAGCTCAGAATCGCGTCCAATACGGTGTTTTTGACGGCGCCCTTGGATGTACCGCAGGCCTTGTTCAGCGCAGCTTCGGATTCCGCACCGCCGATTCGACCCAACGCCAAGGCCGCCGACGCCGCCACCGTCGCATCCGAATCCGACAACGCGGGGGCCAGCAGCGGAATCGCGGCGGTATCGCGCCGCCAGCCGAGAGAGGCGATCAGGCCGGCCTTGACGGGGCCAGAAGTCTTGCCGACGGCGTCGCGAAGGGCCTGGCCCGCCTGGGGATACGGCATGGCCTCCAGCGCATACCGCGCGGCGTGGCCGATGCGTTCGTCGCCCAAGAATACAGCCAGGGCTTCGACTGATTCGACGGTGCCGACGATTCTCAACTGTTGGCACGCGTCGCATTTTTCGACAACGCCGACATTCGATTTGAGGATGGCGATCAATTCCTTTTCCTCGGCAGCCCCGGCGGTACACGCCGCCGAAAGAACCAGCGCGGCAAGAACAATCCGATTGAACAGCGATTTATTCATAACCTACCTTTCATGCAGCAGGGTTGAAGGTTTCGTTCAGCAGTGCATTAGAATACCCACGACGGTCGCGGCGTGTAGGAGAGCAGGCGATTGGCTGCTTCATCTCCAATGAATTGCAGCTTGGCCGGGACCCATCGAAGGTTGCGTTTGAGCGCCAAGGCGATGCCGCCGATGAGGATGGCATTGATGGTGTATGCGGCGACCTCGGGATTGCAGATGGTCGATTTTCGGCTACGGACGCATTCCAGAAAATTCCCCGAGTGGCTGTTGGAGTAATACACGCGCTGATCGTCGGGCAGCAGCGGTTCCCTGAGAATCTTGGCGGGGTACGACACGATGTTGCTGCGGTCCACCGCGATGCGGCCTTTGGTCCCGACAAAGCATGCTCCGCCATCGGGACCGACCGGTTCGCCGGGATACGCGGTTGAATGGACCACCACGCCGTTTGCATAATGATAATGGATGTTGTCGTTTTCGTATTCGACATCGATGGGCGCTTTGACATCGGGATTGACCGTCCACTGAATGATGTCGTAGTGATGCGGGCTCCAGTTGATATCGCCGACGAACAATCCGGTCAGGGTGTGTCCGGCCTCGCCGCCAAACGGACGCCACGGCAGGGGTCCGAGCCACATATCCCAGTCGAACCCCTCCGGCACGGGCACCGATTGATTCGAGGTCCAGGGCCTGGGCATAAACGCTCCGGGTTGGCGGTACGCGTACACTTCTTTGAGCTGCCCGATTCGTTGGTTACGGATCAGCTCGCAGGACTGTCGAAACTTGCCGTCGTATTCGGAACGCTGCTGCGTGCCCGCTTGGTAAATCCGCCCGTATCGACGGGCCGTCTCGACGACCAACTGGGCCTCGCGCACGGTAATGGCGATAGGCTTTTCGCAATACACATCCTTGCCCG
>PMBP01000244.1:12532-12830 GCA_003152975.1 Phycisphaerales bacterium
CCGCAGTCCGTCGCTCCTGCCGCACATCGCAGACGGCCATCACCTGGACATCTTCGCGAGCGACATATCCGCCGGGCACATAGGTCCATGCCCCGCCCATGAGATGACCGCTGCCCTGGCCTCCCAGGCCGACAAAGCCCATGTTCACGCGGTCGCTGGGGGGAACGGAGCCGGACTGGCCGAGGACGCGGGAGGGGACCATGTACGGGATGGCAACTGTGGACGCCAGGCCCTTGAGAAATGCACGACGATCAAACCCTTTGGACGACATAGCACTGCTCCTACCGAAAAATGAAGT
>PMBP01000089.1:0-2639 GCA_003152975.1 Phycisphaerales bacterium
ATGAGTTGCCTAAAAAAGGAACAGCAAGATCTGATCTTGGATTTTTATTTCCGGTGCGGAGATGATGTTTCCATCAATATGGGTCGGGATCTGATTGCCGCAAATCCAGAAGCGGCAAAGCTTTATGATAATCTCGAATCGACCTTGAAGGAACTCGATGCCGTCAAGTACGAGCCCTGTCCCGACAACTTGGTGGAGGTAACGATTGCCCGTTTGAAACGGGCAGCATCCCAAGGCCCTTTGGATCTTGAGGATTCAACCCCTCAATTCCCCATTTCCGACCTGATCCGGGCTGAGCAGAATAAGTCGAATCTTCCGTTTCCGCAAGTGATTGCCCAGCCCAATACTCGCATTTCAAGGTATCGTCTTGCCGAAATCGCCGCAATCGCCGCTATCTTTCTGGCCATCAGCGGGATCGGTTTCCCGGTATTTTCCAACCTCCGGCAAAGTTCGTGGAAGACGGCTTGCCTGGCCAATTTTGGGCGGCTCGGCCAGGCCATCACGCGGTATGCCGGCGACCATGATGGCCAGTTGCCCTCCGTGCCTATGGAGGCTGGAGTGCCTTGGAACAGGATTGGCGAGCAGGGTTCTGAAAATCAGTCCAATACCCGCCCCATGTGGGCTTTGGTCCAGCACGAGTATGCTTCCCCTGTAGATTTCGTTTGCCCGGGTGATCGGCTTGCCTCGCTTTGTACCGACAATTCGGAGGCCATGGCTCAACTCAAAGATTTCCGCTGCCATCGGAATATCAGTTATAGTTATCAACTTTTGTGCGGCAAGAACAAACTGGATTTATCCAGGAACTCGCTTCTTCTGGCGGACCGCAACCCGCTATTTGAAAATATCTGTTCCTGCCCCGACCATTTCCGCTTGGAGGGATTACATGTCGGCCTGAATCTGAATCCACAACTGTCGGTCCAAGCCAGCAGCAATCATCGCGGACGGGGCCAGAATGTACTGTATCGCGACGGCAGAGCCTTGTTTATGGTCGATCGGCAGATTGCCGGCGACGATATCTATACCATCAAGGGTATCCTCTCGTATCGGGGCATTGAAACCCCCTGCAATGATGGGACGGATAATTTCCTGGTACCTTAGTGGCAAGTGACCTTTCCTCCCTTTTCGGTCGTTCGTTCTGCTCGTAGCCGTTTGCATCGATAATCCGTTTGCATCCTTTGAATCCCCGCGACTTCCAGAATTCGCATTCATTCCTCGGCTGCCCAAGCTATTTTTTATTCGGTGAGAAATTCCGGTTACCGGATGACCAATCCCCTCCACAAGTATATAATCACGAGGCAGGAATCTGGTTTTGAAACGGAGTGCGAACCAATAATTCTATTCAGGAAGAAGGGAGAATTCAGCATGAACATGTCAAATCGAAAGTGGGCGGTGTTGGTATTGTGCACAGTCTTGATCGCCGGCATGGTGTCGGCGCAGGACTGGCCGCAATGGCGCGGGGCCAACCGGGACGGAAAAGCGACGGGCTTCACGGCCCCGGCAACCTGGCCGAAGGAACTCAAGGCACAGTGGAAAGTGGCCGTCGGACCGGGCGACTCAACCCCGGCCCTCGTGGGCGATAAGCTCTTCGTCTTCACGCGGGATGGCGCCGACGAGGTCACCCTTTGTCTCAACGCCGCCGACGGTAAAGAAATCTGGCGCGACAAGTATCCGGCCGCAGCAGCCACTGGACCGGCCGGCCGGCACCCGGGACCGCGAAGCTCGCCTACGGTCGCCGACGGCAAGGTCGTGACCCTGGGCGTGGGCGGAACGGTGTCTTGCCTGGATGCGGCATCGGGCAAGGTCTTGTGGCGCAAGGATGACGCCTCCGGAAGCGTTCCGAAATTCTTTACCTCCATGTCTCCGATCATTGTCGATGGTCTGGCCATCGCCCATGTCGGCGGCGAGGGCAAAGGTCAGGTCATCGCTTATGAACTGGCCAACGGCAACGCCAAATGGAAATGGGCGGGCGAAGGTCCGGGTTATGCCTCGCCGGTGCTGATGACCGCCGACGGCGTCAAGCAGGTCGTCATCGAAACCGAAAAGAGCGTAGTCGGCCTGGCCGTCGCCGATGGCAAGCTGCTCTGGCAGGCCCCGTTCGCTCCGTCGGGAATGGGAACCAACGCCGCCACGCCGATCATCGACGGACAGACGGTAATCGTGGCCGGACAAGGCCGCGGCACCAAGGCCTTCAAAATCGCCAAAGAAGGTGACGCCTTCGCCGCCAAGGAACTCTGGAGCGGCAAGACCGGCACGGTGTTCAACTCGCCGGTCCTCAAAGACGGCAAGCTCTTCGGCATTTCCGAGGGCGGATTCCTCTATTGCATGAACGCCGCCGACGGCAAGGACGCCTGGACGACCAGCGACAAGCTCGACCGCTTCGGCGCCGTCATCGATGGCGGGTCGTGCCTGCTGGCCCTTTCGACCAACTCCAATCTGATCGCCTACGAGCCGTCGGATAAGGAATACAAGGAACTGGCCAAGATCAAGGTTTCCGACAAGCAGATCTACGCCCATCCGGTCGTGGCCGGCAAGCGGATCTTCGTGCGGGATACCGATTCGTTGTCGCTGTTGACCACCGAGTAAGGTTACCGATTCGCTGTTGACCGAGGGAGTATCGTTGTCATTCCCGCGAAAGCGGG
>PMBP01000089.1:2729-2960 GCA_003152975.1 Phycisphaerales bacterium
GGAAGTGAAAATCCGGATTCGACGCCGGCGGCGAATTGGCCTGATGCGGACAACAGCGGATACATGCGTCGCAGCCGAACAGCCGGCCGCCGATCCGAGCGGCCAGATCGGGAGAAATTTCGCCCTTGAATTCGATTGTCAGGTAGCTGACACACTTGCCGGCATCAAAAGAACCATCGCGGCCTAACGCCCCGGTGGGACAGGCCCGATAGCATTTTTCGCAGCCCAGGC
>PMBP01000327.1 GCA_003152975.1 Phycisphaerales bacterium
GCCCAGGCGGCGATGGATCGATGCAATGGAGGAATCCAACGGCGCCGCAAATTCTGTATCTCGGTGGATGCCCGCCAGCAGCAGCACTTCATTGAGCGGCAGTCCCCACGTTACCATGCCTTTGCCATAAAAACGCCTGGTGCGCTGGATGCCGTCTAGATCACCCCAGATCTCGTCGGCGATCGCCCGCACTTCACGATCCGCAGTGTCTCCGCCGCCCTGGAGACTGGGAGACCGGACGGGCTTGGGTCCGACAAGAATCGCGCCGCCGGCTGTCAAGCTGCGGATCTTTCGGAGCAATTCGGGACGAATACGGTCTGTCTGAGGGAGCACGAGGATTCGATAGCTCATGCCGTCGGGNNACTCACCGTCATCCGGTTCAGCAGCACGTCCGCATTGATTGTGTCATAGTCGTATCCCTCCGGAGGCGGAGGCTGAAGCCCCGCGCCCCAGAACGGCTGGCTGGACGGGGCGCCTTCATTCAACAGATACGCAAAATCGGCCACAAAGAGCCCCTGCTGGAGCATGTAGGATGTGCGTGCCAGGTACGTCGCGATGCTTCCGGCCTGTTCCGCCCAGGTAATATTGCGGTTGAAGTGCGTCCCGACCATCGTGGTTCCCGGTTTGGTATCGAGCGGCTGGTGGGCGGATGAATGAAATACGATTCGATTGACACCCTGGGCAAACCAGTAATCGGCGAGATTCTTATAGACGGTAGGAGCATCATATCCACCGCCGGTAAAAGCTTCGGCAGCAACGATCTGCTTCCCATAAATGTGCGCTGCTGAAGCGGCCATTCGCACATCCACATAGTATTCCGACGGAGGATGCATCCGGCCGAGCCAAAACTCGCCCATAGGTATCTCTACCTTGCCCTTGGTCAGGAGCGTATCTTCAAGGATTTCCATCGAGACGCCGGGCGCCTCGGCATAGATGCCCATTCCTTTTTGTTTGAGGAGATCGGCCATTGTTCCGTAGTGGGCGTCTGCAACCAGATCCGCGATCGTGCGACGAAAATCCCACAGGAATCGGTCGCTTCTATCCGCGCTGCCGACCACGCGCCCCGCGAGAACTGGCAGATACGGCCTTGGATCGTATCCGCGCCGTTTCTCAAATTGTGCGATCATGTCGTCAGTCCAGTTCTGCATCCCGGCTTCCCAACTGTCCATCATCATGTATCGCAGACTCCTGCCCATCAGCGGCCCCAGGGCTTTCTCAATCGGATCCATGTAGCCATGAAAATATGATTCGACATGCCGGGCGTTGAGTTTGTCCACCTCCAGCCCCACTCCGGGCGCTGTGCCGGCGCGGTTTCGGGAGCCGACCAGAGAGTAGCCCATGCGCAGAATCGTCCATTTCCCGGGCGGCACTTCCCACTGCAACGCGCCGTTACTGTCCAATTTCGAAGTCAAATCAACAACATCTCCAGGCTGAATCGTTGATTCCGCGGCGACCGGAGACGTCGGGGCCGATTCATATCCATAGATTAAGTTGAAGCCGGCCTTATCCTGCCAGCGGTCCGCACGTGCGCCGGTGTGGACGATGAACTCGCCAAGCTGGTATTGCCCGGTTGGCTTTGGCGCAGTCTGGTAGATGACCGCGTCAGGGTCCGGAGCTGCTCCCGTCATCACCACACGGACAAACCGAGCCGATGTTACAGGAAACGCGTAGGTCTTGAGTCCCGTTGCACGATACTGCACGGCGCCGGGCAGTTCGATGATCGTACGGTAGTTTCTGCCGTCATCGCTTGCCTCAATCCGCCCGAACGGCACGCCGCGACCGGGGGCAATCAGTGTTACCGCTTTAATTCCGGCCGGTTTTGCAAAATCGTATTGAACCCACGCGATGCCGTCCTGCCCGGCAACAATCGTTGCCTTGGTTTCAGCGTTGTCGTCCATCAGAACCGTTGGATCGATATCGCCGCCGCTGGTAGTTACCCGAGGCTTGAGATCTTCCATCAGTGTTTCATCCGGCGGCGTCCGGAAGGCGATCACAGTGCTGTCTCTGTAATAAGTATCGGAGGGATTGGTGCGATTGCCGCTGACCGCACTGCTCAGGCCGCGCAAGCCGCCGAACGCGCCAGGATTCGATGGCGGTTGTGGGAGCTTCCGGTCCAGTTTCGTGGGTCCCTGAACGTTGGTTTCGCTCCAGACCAGTTTCTTCATCGCCTGTTCGGGTTTGACCCACGGTCCGCCCGTCAGACTCCAGCCCGATGAACTGAAGATCGATAATTCCAATCCGAGCCGTTCCGATTCGGCAGCTGCGTGCTTGAGAGCGTCAAACCATTCCGGAGTAAAAAACTCGAGTTTGTTTTTAACAGTCTGGCCGCCTTCAAATCCGATATCCGCGATCTGCGCCCCGCCGATCCCGATGCGCTTCATCCATTCCAGGTCTTTGGTGATTCCTTCTTTCGTGATGTTGCCGCCTGTCCAGTGCCACCATACGCGCGGCCTTGCTGCATCGGGAGGATTTGCAAATCCCCTTTCCAGGCTGTCTCCTTCGTTTCCGGCTAATCCCATACCTGCGATGATTGACAGCCCGGCCACGACTATCGATGCAACAAATACTCTGAATGTACGCATAATAATTCCACCCTCAGGGTTGTCCAGGGAGAGCCACCCTCTCGTCGGCAGAAAGGGGCGAACATCGGCGTTCCCGGGGATTCGTCAGCGTTCCACGGCAATCAGACGAATCGGTCCGAGTAGTCCTGATTGAACCGGTTGGATCTTATCCATGTCCTGCGGATCGAANNCCATAACGCTGGTTCAACAGGCGGTAATCCGGGAGGGCCCGGGCTGACATTTGATTGACGGAGGTGTTAGCCACTAGAATCCGAATGGCGTTATTCCCCCGCTTCAGCAATCCTGTTACTTCAACAACATAGGGTGGGCACCAGACCGACCCTGCTCGCTGTCCATTGACATACACGATGGCTGCTTCGAGTACCGGACTATTAATGAAAGCCTGCATGCCGTTCGATCCGTTCGAACCGGCTGCCGGCTTGCCCTCGCCGAAATCCAGCCGTTGCGTGGTGCCGGGCTTCAGTATGCTCTCCGGGACGGACNNAAAAATATTTTGTCGCCTGGTCATCGATCCAGGAACTCAAATGCGCCATGGCTTTTGATGCTCCGGTTAATCCAAAAGTGACACGCCAGTCTCCGCTCAAATCCAGCGATACCGCTGCTGAAACTACAGCCCCAGCGGGCTCTCTGGTGGTGCGTTTGCTGAAAACCAGAAACCGGCCTTCATAAGGTTCCAGTTCCAAAGTCAACGATGTTCTCCCATCGCGATCCGGAGATACGGGCGCAGGCGTAATCAGGCCCGACATCGGGTCCCACCATTCGGCTTCAAGTCCGGCAACGCGGAAAGATGCCTTGGTTATTTGACGGCAGTTGGAACTGTTGCCCAGAAAATAGATTTCAGCATCCCAGGTTTTCCGGTGCACAAATCCGATCTCCGGAACCTCCGGCGCCAATGCAACATCAGGAGAAAGCATGCTGCGGAGAGCCGCGGCAAGCTGAGTTTTATCATCTTCGGCAATGCGCGATTTCTTCGATGAAGAAGCGAAGAGATCCCGGCTGATGCGGCGGATTTCGGTTTCTTCAGCTTCGGTGGCCGCAAATCCCGGCGCCGTGGCTGGCTGCCGCCGAGAAGCGATTATTACGCCGCCGGAGCGAGCAAACTCATCCAGCATCCGATAGGTGTCGAGAGGAATGCGTTCAACATTGGGAAGCACAACGTCGCGATATCGGTTCGGACCCAGTGCCAGAGCGCCGTTCTCTATCCTTCCGGCTTGTCGAAGCACGTCATCATCAAAAAAGTCGAGATTGAATCCGGCATCAAGCACGGCGCCAACGGCGTCTGCCCCAACCCGATTGCGCAGGCTTTCGATGAGGTTGACGTTGCCGGGCGAAAAGCCTGCATAGGCGTCGGAAACCGGCAGATAAAATGCAATATCGTTCGCCGGCACACCCTGTCTGAGCAGCCAGCTTGAACGCTGCAGACAGCGGGTTA
>PMBP01000065.1 GCA_003152975.1 Phycisphaerales bacterium
TTTGTCTCGCTGGCAATCCTGGCCGTCGCCGGCTATTTTGCCGCCCGGCACATGCAAATCCGCCAAATCGAAGCGGTTCTCGCCGATCCCGCCGGCGCCTCGATTTTGCCCGTAATTTTCGTTGAACGGCCTGCGGATAAGGTGCTGTTCCCGAGGGATATTGCCCCGATTGCGTTCCAGTGGAAAGACAATTCCGGACCCACTGCCAACTGGCTTATCCGAATCGACTTTGACGACAACGCTGCTTCGATCCGTCAACGCACGAAAAAGCCCGAATGGATCGCTTCCGATTCCCTCTGGGAAACCATCAAGCTCCGTTCCCTGAACAACGAATCAACGATCCACATCATCGGGCATTCCGGATACAAGGCAATATCGCTCGGTACGATCCGTTTTCAGACTNNCCCGTCTGCGGCAACTGCCATTCGTTCTCAGCCGACGGGGCCGTGCTGGGGATGGATGTGGACTACGCCAACAACAAGGCCTCGTATGTCTTGACGCGAACGGCGGCCGAGATGACGCTGGCGACCAGCGACATCATCACCTGGAGCGATTACCGGCGCGAGGATAACCTGCAAACCTTCGGCCTGCTCAGCCAGGTCTCGCCCGACGGCCGCTACGCCGTCAGCACCGTCCAGGACCGGTCGGTCTTTGTGCCGCAGGAAAACCTGGCGTATTCGCAATTGTTTTTTCCGATCAAGGGTATCCTTGCCATTTACGATCGTCAATCTAAGGAATATAGCTCCCTTGCGGGCGCCGACGATCCGCAGCTCGTTCAGAGCAATCCCGTCTGGAGCCCCGACGGCAAATGGATTTATTTTGCCCGGACCAAGGCCTACGAACTGAAGGCCAAACCCGGCCAGGGCACCGTGCTGCTCAGCCAGGAGGAATGCCAGGAATTCGTTCGCGACCGCAAGGAATTCCGCTTCGACATTTATCGAATTCCGTTCAACGACGGGCGCGGCGGAACGCCCGAGCCGCTCCCCGGCGCCGGCGCCAACGGAAAAAGCAACTATTTCCCTCGTTTTTCTCCCGATGGCAAATGGATCATCTTTTGCCAGGCGAAAAACTACATGCTCCTTCAGCCCGACAGCGAGTTATTCATTCTTCCGGCCGAAGGCGGCACGCCCCGTCGGCTGGAGTGCAACGGCCCGGCGATGAATTCGTGGCATTGCTGGTCGCCCAATGGGAAATGGCTGGTCTTCTCGTCGAAAGCGAACACGCCCTATACGCAATTGTGCCTGACGCATATCGACAATGAGGGCCGCAGCAGCCCGGCGGTTCTGCTGGACTGGTTCACGGCCGCCGATCGGGCCGCCAACATTCCGGAATTCGTCAATCTGCCGGCCGATTCGATCCGGACAATCCGCGAACAATTTCTCAACGATTATTCGTTTCAGCGGGCCGGCAACGAATTTTTCCGCCAGGGCGACACCGATCATGCGATCGAAATGTATCGAAAAACCCTGGCATTAAATCCCAACAACGCGGCCGTCCACACCTCGCTTGGGTTTCTCTTGTACCATGTCAAGAAGCAGCAAGCCGATGGATTGAGCCACCTGCAAACGGCCGTAACTCTCGATCCCTCTAACGGATGCGCCCAATACGATCTTGGCTATGCGCTGCTCCTCCAAAATCAACCGGCCCAAGCCGCGATTCATTTGGCCGAGGCGGTGCGGATTTTGCCGAAGGGTTTGAGCAAGCAGTATAACGGCGTGGACATGAACTCCAATCTGGCTTTGGCGTATTCCAGGATCGGGCAATATGACCAAGCCAGCCAGGTTTATGCGCGGGCGACGGGGTTTGCCCCGGAGAACGCGAAGATCCGCTATAATTGGGCGATTTCGCTGGCTTATGAAGGGAAATTGGTAGAACCGGAGGAACAATACCGGAAGGCGATCGCCTTGCAGCCGGAGATTGACCGCTCGGCCGGATTCCACGATCTGATGGGGGTCAACTTCGCCAAGTCCGGGAAATTCGCCGAGGCAATCGAATGGGCCGAAAAGGGGAAACAGATGGCGTTGGCCCAGGGGCAGCTTGATCTGGCCAAGGACATCGAGGGGCGGATCCAACTCTATCAACAGGGAAAACCGTTTGTGACGGGCAAGTAAGGAGGAATCGATTGGGAAAAGGGATTGCAAAGCTGAAAATGGCGATTATACTGAAATGATGAAGATACGCGATGCCAGAGTGACGGACGCCAAGACGATCCACGAGTTGATTACCTGCTACGCCGAACAGGATATGATGCTGTTTCGGTCGCTGCCGGATATCTATGAGAATCTCCGCAGTTTCAAGGTTGCCGAAAACGAGAAACAAGAAACCATCGGCTGCTGCGTTTTGCAGGTTGTCTGGNNATACGGGAGGATTATTTCGGGCAGGGGATCGGGCGGAAATTGGTGGAGGGTTGCATCGAAACGGCGCGGGAACTGGGGATCAAACGGCTGTTTTCTTTGACGCTGACCCCGAAATTCTTCGAAAAGACGGGCTTTCGGACGGTCGATAAGCAAACCTTGCCCATGAAGGTCTGGAGCGATTGTGCCCGATGCTCCAAGCAGGACCACTGCGAC
>PMBP01000524.1 GCA_003152975.1 Phycisphaerales bacterium
GACCCGCATTGCTGCTACCTGCTGCTCCGGGGCCTGAAGACCTTTCCCCTCCGCGTTGCCCGCCAGAACGAAATCGCCCTTACCGTCGCGCGCTACCTCGACGTCCACCCCAAGATCAAGCGGGTCTATTATCCCTTCCTCGAAAGCCATCCCCATTTCAAAGTGGCCGTTAGCCAGATGCGCGGCGGCGGGGGGGTCGTTACCTTCGAGACCAAGGGCACCCTCGCCGGAGCCAAGCGATTCCTCGACGCCCTTAAGCTCTGCTACATTGGCCCGTCCCTCGGCGGCGTCGAGACCCTCATCACCCATCCGGCCCTGGTCAGCTACTACGACTACACCCGCAAGGCCCGCTACAAACTCGGCATCACCGATACCCTGTTCCGTCTGGCCGTCGGCATCGAGGATGTGGACGACATCGTGGCCGACCTGGAGCGCGGCCTTCGCAGTGTGTAATCCGACGGATACCGCTACGGCTTGCCGTTAAGTCCCTCGATCATTTCGGCAATGAGCGCCCGCCGTTCATAGAGTGGCCGGGGGTCGCGCGAAAAGTTCGTCTTGTCGGTCACGATCTCCGGGCCGATATCGAGCAGTTGTCGGGCGGCATCCAGTGTGTCCTTGGCCGTGCCAAACTTCTCGGCCTTTGCGATCGCCTCGCGCAGGAGCCAGAAATATTCGTAATCCTCCAGCCCTTCGCGGAGCATCTCCCAGCGGATCGAGCTGACCGGGCCGGACAGGTGCTTGGATTTGTCGTTGGCCACATCCCGATTCGGCGGATACAGAAATCGCCCGTCGCCGTTACCCCAGTAGCCGACAAAGCCCGCCGGGTTACTGTAACCGCCGACATATCCCATCGGGTCGGTCCAGGGGTTCTGGAGCTTCGGATCCGGAAACGCCGCGCCGCTGGTCCAGTAGGTGCTTTCCCACACGAGGATGCCCTGCGCCTTCCACTTCCAGGTCATCCACAGCCACATCCGCAGGTCGATCGCCGAGTGGTCGATGAACAATCCCGGATACGGCGCCTTGGGCCCGGTGCAGACATACCACCAGATGGCTTCGCCCTGTTTCTGCCGCGATTGGCAACTCTCCGGATTGAACTGGTCGAGAATCGGGCACCACAGGTCCACCGCCCCGAACAGCGGCTCGACGGGTTCTTCGGTCAGCATCCGCCGCAGCTTGGGCCCCGCGCGACGGATTTCGTCCATTCCTGCCCGCACGAATGCGTAATCCTTCGGCTCCGGCTCATCGAACCAATAGACATACTCGCGGCCCAGCCAGCCCTTGTCTTGCAGGTGTTGCTGGATTGCCCCGCAGTAGCTGGCGAAGGCCTTGCGGTATCCCTCGCTGCCCTGTTCAAAGGGGCCAATCTTTCCGGCCGAGCGGCTCTCGAAGGTTCCGCCGCCGGTGCCCTGCAAGGGGAGCATGAAACTGGTAAATCCGTAGTCGTTAAGATACTTTTCGGCCTGCTTGTCCCACGCGGCAAAATCCAGTTCGGCCGTCATCGAATCGGATTCCTCGAATCCGCCGTTGGTGATCCATTCAGTGTCGGATCCTTCCATCTTCAATGACAGGTCATCGAACCAGACCGTCCCCGTCGCCTCGCCTGCATCACTATAGGGCGCCGCCCACAGAGTCAGCCGCACAAATGCCGCATCGGGAGAATGCTCCAAAGTTACGACCCGCAGGGTCTCCTCCTTCCATTGGCCGCTACCCGTCAGCGGCAGATCGATGTTGTGCCCCGAAATCCATTGCCGATTCTTGTCGTAGGTGTTGAGCGTCACCAGATACGGCTGGCCGGCCTTCTGCGTGCGGGCCTTGAATTGCAGCCGAACCGCATTACCTTTCTCGACGGGAATCAGCCGCGTAAAGTTGCTGCTGATCGCGGCTTTCTCGAAGGTGTCTTCCACCATCAGGCACTTGGACCCCGATGCGGCATTGTCCTCGACGATCTGTCCGCCTTCCCAGTTCTGCCCAGACCAACTCACGCCGATGGGATCATACGGTGCGAAATTGTACGGCGCCATGCGATGCTCGCAAAAGTTTTGCATGTACAAATCCCACACCGCCCGCTCCTCGTCGGCCGTCTGAAGATTGTGATACCGCCGGATATTCCCCGGCGAAACGCCGAACGCTGACTCGACATGGCTTTGTCGCGGCATCTCGAAGTCGTAGATGCGGATGTTGATCGGGATCGTTACCTCCGCCAGATTCGCCGCCCGGATTTTCAGGTGGATCTGCGAAGACTTTTCTTTGCACTCCCGCGGAATCTTGACCAGTACCCAGATCGGCTGATTCTCTCCCGCCGCCAGATCGATCGGCTCGTTCCATTCCGGCAGGGCGTCCGGCCACCACCCGATGCATCCGCTGTCGTCCGAGGCGCGATGGACAAAGTGATACGCCACGCGATGCGCGGTGATCGCGCTGGCCGGAATCGATTCGCTGCCTGCCACTGAAACATTCACCTGTTTGAGCGCCTCTGTCGGCCGAAGAACGATCTGGATGGGCTCGTATTCCCCCCGACAAGCTGAAAGGGTCGGAGGGGGTGAGTCTCCCCTTCGTCTTGCGCCTTCCGGCATAGGAATCGGTGCAGGGCGCTCACGGCTGACCTTGTAGGTCCCTTCACACCACCACCAACTCAAAGGCCCTTTTTCTTCTCCGGGATGCCCATAAAAAGCGTCATAAAGAGCAGGGATGGTAAAAGTTGTCTTAGCTGAAAAAACCGTTTTTTCAACGAGAATTTCGTTTTTACACAAATCGACATTCGCATATAAATACCTCGCTCCGGATTTTCGGATGTCATATTGGACTTCAATAATCTTCTCGTCATTTGGAGCAAGGACAGCATGTGGGGAATGAAAATCGCCAGTGGTGATATGGGATAAAGGTAGTTCATTGGATGGAACGGTGATCCAACCCCGAACGATCCGTTGTTCACTGGAAACATTTTTGACTCGGAACCGAACGATCTGATTGTCGTCCGGGATCAAACTCCCGCACGACAACAACTCTACCTCAATTGGCCTTTTATTATCTTGAAGGATTTCCAAAAAGTGTGTCCGTCCTGTCGCATCCGCAACCGGCTGACTCAATCGCGCCGAGTAAGTATAACCATACACCTGGAACGATCCGGTCCCCTGCGGATCGTCGGCGCCGGATCCGCGGATTCGCATCCATATAATCTTGTGTCCGGACATTTCTTTCGGCAGTGAAAATGCCTGCGTCTCAACCTTGCTGATCCGGCCGAGCTCTTTCCAATCCTTACCGTCGCCGCTGTATTCGACAATGCACTGTCCGGACGAATGGTATCCTACATTCACCCGCACCGCCGGCTCGATCTGCCCAACCTCGCCGACGCGATGACGATAGACCAGCCATTCCCCCGGCCCGAAGGTCCAGCGGTTGCTGTTGAAGCCGCACGAAAATTCCGCCAGCGGACGGCTGACATTGCTGCCCTCATAACCGAAATCCGGATCGAATGTATAAACCCCGTCGCGGATCGACTCATCTGCGCCTAGCTTGATAGCCCCTTTACGCTCATACATCGGCGTTACTTCGGTAAGGGATACATCGTCAAACGAGGTCGTATCATTTCGTTGCCACTGACCCAAACGAATAATGCCGCCGCGCGAATCTTTCTTCGGCGTAAAGGCAAATGAGTACCTCGCCCACTGCGCTCCCGGCTGGAAATCACGGTTGATCGAGTCCGGTCCGCTGATCACGCATCCTCCGCTGCCGGTAGTCCTGGCCCAAAACGAAAACCGATACGCCTTCCCGGATTCGAGCCCCGTGGCGTCGGCGGACCAATAGGAACTGTCCTGCCCTGTCCCCGTGACGCTGATGCCCTTTAATTGCCGGCCGCTGTCCCAGACGCCCTTNNCGCCCCCCCCGTTCAATTTCCATCCGGCCGGGCCGTCTGTTCCATTCTCGAATTCGCCGTTGGGCGCCAGATTTTCCGCCCACAAGTTCCCAACGATCATTAATATAACCGTTTGAATCCATGCTGATCGCTTCATATCTTGGCCCTCGTTCTTCGGTTCAACGAATTGGGATTCTCGCGCCATTATAAAGCCCCGCCGGAGTGCGCCAAACCAAAATCCCCATCGCCGTTTGCCCTTCCGATTGACAACCGGGCTGCATCCATTATGATAGTCACGGCTCGTAAAACCAACCAAACAATCTGGAGGCGAACAATGCAATCGCTTAATCGCAGGCAGTTTCTCGGTTCGGCCGTGGCGGGTGCCGCGGCCATGTCCGGTATTCTTGGCGCGGCGGACAACCCCGCGGAGACCCCCCTTAAGCTCGGCCTGATCGGCTGCGGCTGGTACGGCATGGTCGATGTCGAGGCCGCCTTCAAGGCCGGCGGCGTCGAAGTCATCGCCCTGTGCGATGTCGATAGCGACCACCTGGCGCAATCGGCCGACAAGGTCGAAAAACTCCAGAAATCCAGGCCCCAGACCTTCAAGGACTACCGCGAGCTGCTGGCCGTGCCTGGCCTTCAAGCTGTGATCATCGCTACGCCCCCACACTGGCATGCCCTGCAGTTCATCGCGGCCCTGGACAAGGGGCTGGACATCTACTGCGAAAAGCCGCTGGCCTACGACATCCGCGAGTGTCAGGCCATGCTCGCCGCCTCTAAGCAACATCCGAAATCCGTCGTCCAGATCGGCTTTCAGCGCCGCCAAAGCCCCGCCTTCAAGCAGGTCGCCGGCTTCATCAAGCAGGGCAACCTTGGCCGTGTCGTTCAAGCCGATGTCCAGATCCACTACTCCGCCGGCCTCAAAGATACCAAGCCCCAGGACCCGCCCGCGTCGCTCGACTGGGACCTCTGGTGCGGCCCGGCCCCCAAGTTGCCCTATTGCCCGCAAATCGGCCACATGGCCTGGCGCCTCGAAAAAGAATACGGCCACGGCCACCTCGTGGACTGGGGCATCCACCTCATCGACGC
>PMBP01000341.1 GCA_003152975.1 Phycisphaerales bacterium
GCCTTCAACGCTTTCTGCGCTTGCGCCGATATACTCGACGCAGGCCTGATTCTGTTTGGGATTCCAGCTACCGCGATCGTTCGCCAGCCGGGCTTGAGAATATACTGGAGAGAGCATGAGACACTGGCCGCCTAACCCTGCGCTGCAGCGAACCCGGCCATCGTTCGGGGGTTGCAATCCACGCGTCATGTGGGCCGGGTCGCTGAGCTTGGGTCGTTAGACGGCTTAAACTCATGATCGCGTCCTTGGCAAAATTCATTGATTGGTCAGCTCTTCAGATGGCATACGCCGTTGACATACGAGCGAATTGAGATTACCCTATACCGCTGTAGTTATCACTCTAAGGCGAACGATATGAAACAGCCCATCTACTCACGATTTGAGAAGGACCAGTTGATCCTGCGGGATGAACTGGCGATCGACCGGACTTTGCTGGCCAACGAACGAACCCTTCTGGCGTACCTTCGTTCCGGAGTGGCGCTTGTGATCGCGGGGGTATCGATTATTCATTTCTCAAACGAAGGATGGTTTTGGATGATGGGGGTATTTTGTATCCCGATCGGGGTTATTGTCGGAATCATCGGCGTGGCACGCTATCGGAAGATGAACCGATCCATTTCCCTGATCCGGCGGCAAGCGGCGACGGATTCGGAACCGTCTTCCCAAGGCGACTTTAGCCATTAACCCGGATGATCCGTAGATGGTCAAAAAAATTCAGACGAAACGAGGTGGAACTATGAAAAGGTTAGCGCTGATCGGAAGTTGGGTTTTCACAGTATTTGTGGGCATGGCGGCCGGGGGCCAAGCCGGCCAAGGGGGCGAGAGCAAGCCCCTCTACGAGCCGGGGATGGTTCGCACCGAGCGGAATCTGCGCGGCCCGCTGACCCCGCCGACGCAGGGCGGAGAGGCGGATTTCTGGATGGTGGAGCCGGATATCAAGCTTTATCACTTCGCCGCGGGCAAGGGACGGAATGTGTTGATTATCCACGGCGGGCCGGGACGGCCGCAACTCAAGCCGTGGGCCGGTCTGGAACCGCTGACCGATTCGTACCGGTTCCACTATTACGAACAGCGGGGGTGCGGGCAGTCGAGCCGGCCCATCGATCGCTTTAACTCGCCGAATTTCTATCAGAACATGTTGCTGCTGGATCGAACGCTGGGGCTTGGCGCCCAGATCGCGGATATCGAACGGATCCGCCGGATTTTGGGCGAGGAGAAACTGATTATCATCGGTCACTCGTTCGGGGGTTTTCTGGCCGCGTTGTATGCCGCCGAATTTCCGGAACATGTGGCCGCACTGGTTCTTGTCGCGCCGGCGGATGTGCTGGTTGCGCCCAATGAAGACGGGGGTTTATTCAATGTGGTGAAGGCCCGGCTGCCCGAGGACCAGCGCAGCGGGTATTTGGACTGGTTGCAGCGGTATTTTAACTTCGGCACGATTTTCTCGAAAAGCGAGGCCGACCTGGTGGCCTTGAACGACGAGTTTGGCAAGTACTATCGGAAGGTCACCACGGCCGAATTTCCGGAGTCGGGAAAGACCGGCGGCTGGATGACTCAAGCGATCTTTATCAGTATGGGCCAGAAGCATGATTATCGTCCATTCCTGGAAAAGGTCCGCGTGCCCGTGCAGGTGATTCACGGGGCCAACGATCTCCAACCCGAGCAAGCCAGCCGTGTCTATGCCAAGGCGTTTTCCAACGCGAAATTCAGCGTGATTGACAAGGCGGAGCATTTTTCCTTTCATACGCAGCCGGCGGAGTTTGCGGCCGTGGTCGGTGAGTTTCTTAAAAAGAGCGTGACCCCATAGGGCGGGACCGAAGGAGAGAACCATCCCGATAAAACCCATCGGGACCCCGATATACACAATCGGGACTCGGAAAAAGTGAGCTTCGCTTCGCTCAGGGGTGAGAAAAGTGTGAAAGGTGTGAAGGGAATTATTCTATGAAGGATGGAAATCAACGATGACGAATGACGGACTGAAATTGAGCGGGGAAGAAATCGCGATTGCCGAGAAGCATATCGCCAAGTTTGAGAAGACGGCGAGGCAATGGAGGTCGCGGCGATATTTTATGTTGGGGGTTGCCTTGTTTTNNAGTATTCAGCTTCTGGATGATTTTGTGAAACATGGTTTGTTCGACCAAACCAGCATTGTTGAGAAAATTCCGAAAGAAAAGATTCCGGAAGATGTTCCATCGGCCTACTCAGGGCATCGCAAAGGGCGGACACACAGGTCCGTCCCGACAATGGGGCATGGCATGTCACAGGGGAAATTCGAAATCCGAAGCACGAAATCCGAAACAATATCGAATCTCGCGTAACCGGGGGCGAAGTCGAGCGGTATAATAGGAAGGAGGCGGATGTTGCGTTCTGCGCTCCGGCGGATACGGTTGCGATTTTTATTCGTTCGATACGATTATGAGGGAATCCATGTCACCAACCAGGATGTTCATCGTTACGACCGTTGCGGTTATTGGCTTGGGGATAGCGGGGTATGCGGCCGAGGCGCCGCGGATCGAGCCTGTGGGGATGGTTGCGCCGGATATCGTGGGGATCACGATCTTGGCCGGCCGGGCCGAGTACGGCCGACAGGTGCCCTACACCAAGGCGGCCGGAGACACCGTGGCCGAATCGGACATCCACCGATTTGTCTGGCGCGGCGGCAAGGTCATCGGTACCCTGGTCGGGACGACGGGCGAGCTTCTGTGCATGATGGACGCGGTCGTCGGAGAACGATTCGACACGAAATGGGCGGATTTTCCGGCGAGTTTTACGATTACATCGGGAGACGACGCCCGTTACGGCAAGGGGCAACAACCGACGGCCGTCTATCGCAAGAGCAAGCCGGCGGACCTGGCGATGATCGGCGTTTACACCTTCGATTCGCCCACGGAGAATGTCGTCTATCTGAAGCTGGCCGAACCGCTGGAGGCGGGGAAGAGTTATGTTGTCACATTCAACAACAGTCCGTTGCCGGCCCAGACATTCACCATCGACCCCGACAAGCTGCGGAGCGAGGCGGTCCATGTCAACCAGATCGGTTTTCGGCCGGACGACCCGGCCAAGGTGGCGTTTCTTTCCTGCTGGCTGGGTAGCGGCGGGGGGCTGGCGTATAAGGAGGGCATGGCGTTTGCGGTGTTGGACGACTCGACCGGTCTATCGGTATTCGAGGGGGTAACGACCCTTTCCAAGGCCGCATCGGATAAAACCGAGGATGCTTACAAGAAGAACTACAACGGCACGGATGTCTATATGATGGACTTTTCGGCTGTGAGCAAGCCGGGGAGGTATCGCGTCTGTGTCAAGGGGATCGGATGCTCGTATCCCTTTGAGATCGGCGCGGATGTGTGGCGGAAGGCGTTCATCGTGTCGGCCCGGGGATTTTATCACCAGCGGAGCGGCATTGCTCTTGGACCGCCATACAGCACCTATACGCGGCCGCGGCCCTTTCATCCGGATGACGGGTTGAAGGTTTATGCCTCCAAGACGCCGTTTATCGATACCGGCAACGGCCTCAACAAGAACGACACCAATTTCGGGAATCTGGTCAAGGGCAAGACCGATGAGATCGTTCCCAACGCGTGGGGCGGGTATATGGATGCCGGCGACTGGGACCGGCGCGTCCAGCATCTGAAAGCCAGCATGCTGCTGCTGGAACTGGCGGAGCTGTTCCCGGACTACTTTGCGGCCGTATCTCTCAACATTCCGGAAACCGGCAACGGATTGCAGGATATCGTGAACGAGGCCCTGTTCAATATCGACTTTTTCCGACGGCTGCAATTGCCCGAAGGTGGTGTTCGCGGCGGGATCGAGTCGTCGGAACATCCTCGCCGGGGCGAGGCCAGTTTCCAGGAATCGCTGACGGTGATGGCGTATGCCCCCGACGCGTTTTCGAGTTATATGTATGCCGGTGTCGCGGCGCGGGCGGCCCGATGGCTGGGGCCGAGGTTTCCGGATCGGGCGGCGATCTATCGCGACAGCGCGATAAAGGCCATGCAGTGGGCCGAGAACGACTTACCGCGCGAGGAAAAGGAGTTCCTGATGGGCAAGAATCCGGCCATGCGGGATGTGCGGAGTTATGCGGCGGCGGAGATGTTCGCCCTGACTGGGGAGGCGAAGTGGAACAAGCTGTTCGAGGAGACGACCTTGTTTCAAAAACCCGGCGTTGCGGTACCCTGGAACTGGGACAGTCTCGATCAGGCCGATTCGGCCTGGGTATATGTGCGGACGAACAAGCCCGGAATGAATCAGCAGATCAAGGAAAACTGCCGTGCGGCGGTGCTTGCCGAGGGAGACGCCCGGATTGCCAGCGTTGAGCGGACGGCCTATCACTGGGCCAAACACCCCTACGGTCCGGTCGTCTATGGGGCACTGAGCAGCCCGGAATATTGTGTCAACGCCGTGCGGGCCCATGTCCTGACCGGAGACGCCAAGTACCTTCGGGCGGTGGTCCTGGCCAGCCAGACCGGTGCCGGGGCCAACCCGGTGAATATGTGCTACACCACCGGGCTGGGCCAAAAGTGGCCGCAGCATCCCTTGCAGCTCGATCACCGGATCACGCATCAGCCGCCGCCGGCGGGGATCACGGTGGGCGGTCCCATGGACAATACGATCAAAGACATGAAGGATATATTTATACGACAATTTGCCGGGACGGTCGTTTATCCGGAGGTCGAGAAGTGGCCGGCGATGGAGGGATTCTGGGATGTCTTCTGGGACCCGATGGTGTGCGAGTACACCGTGCACAAGCCCATGGCGGGAAACGCGTATGTCTGGGGCTATCTGGCCGCACGGGGGAAATGAACGGAATAAGAACGAGATAGGTCACGAACCGCCCTTACGGTTGGGCACAGGATAGCAAAAAAGGGGGATTGGGCGTAACCTATGGGGAGTCGGGAGCGGGGGAAGACGGGACGACAGGCCGTATCTTGTTCGCATAATGGTTAAAAAAAAACGCAAAATATCCTTGATTGTTCGTTCTGACGGCATTACCATACCTAGGTTCGGGAGAATAAGAACCTATACGGGTATCCATGCGATGTCTGAGCAAGGGATATTGATCCCGGAAAGGGTGAGGATGAAACACAAGCAGGGCTTTACACTGATTGAGTTGCTGGTTGTGGTTGCGATCATCGCGATCCTGCTGGCCGTGGTGATCCCGGCGCTTGGCAAGGCCAAAGA
>PMBP01000249.1 GCA_003152975.1 Phycisphaerales bacterium
GCCAAGATGGCGTGTGCCGGTTGCGATGTGTTGGAATTGGGGTGCAGCGAGGGGATCGGAACGGCGATTCTGGCCGAATCGGCCCGATCCTATACCGGTGTCGATCTAGATACCGAGGCCATTCGGGCGGCAACGGAGAATTGGAACCAGCCCGCCATTCGATTCATTGAAGACGACTTTCTCGGGAAAGTGTATGGACAATTCAATTCCGTGGTCAGTCTGGATGTGATCGAGCACATTGCGATCGAACGGGAACATGAGTGTTTTGAGACGATGGTGAGAAATCTGGCGGACGAGGGGATTGCCGTAATCGGGACGCCGAATCAAACCGCCGGCGTCTATGCGTCGGTTGCCAGCCGGGAGGGTCATATCAACCTCTATACGGCGGATCGATTTCGCCGAACGATCGAGCAGTTCTTTCACACGGTCTTTTTGTTCGGGATGAACGATGAGATCGTGCATGTGGGATTTGAGCCGATGGCCCACTACTTGTTGGCGGTCGGATGCAATCCGAAGAGGGGGGATAGGGCGTGAGTTCAACGGCCATCAATCCCTGGCTTGTGGTCAAAGAGGGGATGCGATTGGAACCCATCACATTGGGGAACCATGTCTCCTACTGGATGCGCCATAGTCCTCGGCGGCTTTTGTATTCCCAGGCGTATTACAAGTTCGCCGGCAAATTAATCGGCCCGGGACACAGCGTCCTGGATCTGGGTTGCGGCGAAGGGTTGGGGACCTGGGTGCTGGCCAAAGAATGCGGGCGGGCACAGGGGGTCGATTTTGACGCCGAGGCCATTGACGCCGCAAAAACGAACTGGCAGTCTGACGCCATTCAGTTCTCCTGCGAGGATTTTTTTGAAGCCCGCCTGGGACGGTTCGATGCGATCGTGGCCCTGGATGTGATCGAACACATTCCCGCCGACCATTCGGAGAAATGGATTCGAATGATCCAGGATCACCTGACCGAATACGGGATTGCCATCCTCGGAACGCCCAATATTACCGCTCAGCAATATGCATCGGAAGTGGCCCGTGCCGGCCATGTCAACCTGTACTCCGGCGATCGGCTCCGAGATCAGTTGAAGCGGCACTTCCACCAGGTGTTTCTCTTTGGAGCCAACGATGAGGTCGTCCATACGGGGTATCTGCCCATGGCTCATTACCTGATTGCCGTCTGTTGCCGCAAGCGGCAGGGGGGGCCGGCATGAGCCGTTATCTGTTCGATGGGCATAAGTTGATGTATCACCCGGACCGCGTGGCCGAGTATCTGCAGACCGGCGATTGTTTTCCGCTCTATGTCGAGATCAGTCCCGTTGGCTCGTGCAATCATCGTTGCCTGTTTTGCGCTTACGATTATCTCGGGCATCCCGATCGGCGGCTCGACAGCGACAGGACCCTTGGGTTGATCGACGAATTGGACGAGGGCGGAGTGCGGAGTATCCTGTTTGCCGGAGAGGGGGAGCCCCTGCTCCATCCGGACCTTGGGCGGATGATTTGCCGGAGTCGGGAGTGTGGTATCGATGCGGGGATGTTTACCAACGGCCATCTTCTTACAGAGGACCTGGCCGAAGAAATCCTTCCGGCCCTGCTGTTTGTGCGGTTCAGTTTCAACGGTGGGTCTTCGGAAAACTATGCCGCGATCCACCAGGTATCGACGCGGGTGTATGAGCAGGTCATCCAGCGGATAGAACAATCGGTACGAATCCGGGATCGACACAAGCTGGGTGTTGATATTGGGGCTCAATATGTCGTACTCCCGGAGAATCTGGATTGTGTGTGCGAAGCGGCCGGCCGGCTCAAATCCGCCGGTCTCGATTACTTTGTGGTCAAGCCCTTTGTCCAGCAGAGTTCCCATCAGGGCTATCAGATGAAAGAAGCCCTGTCGCCATCCATGCTGGAGGAAGTGTTCAACCGGTTGGAACAACTCCAGGATCGATCATTTACAGTCGTAATCCGGCGAAACGCCTTCGAGGGATATGGACAACGAAATTACCATCATTGTCTGGGGACCAGCTTTATCACCGCGATCAATTCCGGCGGGGATGTGGCCAGTTGCCTGCCCTATTGGGATCAGTCCGACTATGTCTATGGGAATATCTATGAGGCGTCCTTCGCCGAAATCTGGCACGGGGAAAAGCGGCGACAGATCAAGCAACACATCGAACAGGAGCTGGAGGTGTGTCGGGTTTGCCCGCCCAATTGCCGCCCCCATGCGATCAACGAATATCTCAGTGAAATCCGACGGCCAACGGCCAAACATGTGAATTTTGTGTGAGATTTCCGGCCATGCCGCAAGAACATGCCATAATGGAATCACAAATCCTACAAATCGATGTTGATGAATTGCGGGAGATGTCGGCCCGAGTGCGGCGGACGATCTTTCGGACGATTTGTCTGGGCGGTGGGGGACATTTGCCGGCGTGTTTTTCGATCGTCGAAATTTTGACGGTTCTGTATCGCCACATTCTCTGCGTGAATCCGGCTAAGCCAAAGAATCCCGATCGGGATCGATTCATTCTGAGCAAGGGGCACGCGGCGGTGGCCCTGTATGTCATGCTGGCCGAGATGGGATTCATTGATGCAGCGCTGCTCGATACCTATGGACACAGCGGGACGATCCTGGGCGGTCATCCGGACCTGCACAAGCTTCCGGGCGTCGAGGCCTCGACCGGCGCGTTGGGGCATGGGTTTCCATTCAGCATGGGGATTGCCATGGCGGCCAAGCTGGATCGAAAGGCGTATCGAACCTATGTCGTCCTGGGCGATGGGGAATGCCAGGAAGGATCGGTTTGGGAAGCAGCGCTCTTTGCAGCGCATCAGGGACTGGACAATCTGACGGCGATCATCGACTACAACAAGCTGCAGGCCCTGGACCGGCTGGATTCGATCGTTTCGCTGGAACCGATGGCCGAAAAATGGAGGCAGTTTGGCTGGGCCGTTCGTGAAGTGGATGGGCATGACATCCCCGCCTTGCTGGACGCCTTCGGACGATTGCCGTTTGAGCCGGGAAAACCCAACATGGTGGTCGCCCATACGATCAAGGGAAAAGGCATCCGTTTTATGGAAAATGTCCCGATCTGGCACTATCGGCTGCCCAACCCGGAGGAGATGAAGACGGCCTGCCGGGATCTGGATATGGAAGAATTGACCATGGGAAAGCGCGAGTAACCATGCGAAACGCCTATATTGCAGCCGTCCATGATCTTGCCGGAAGGGATTCGCGAATTCTGGCCCTGGTGGCGGACAATGGCGCGATCGTCTTCGATCGATTCCGGAAAGACCATCCGGAACGGTTCATCAATTTCGGGATTGCCGAAGCGAACATGATCAGTGTCGCGGCCGGATTGGCGGCCTGCGGCAAGATCCCGTTTGCCTACACCATTGCCGGATTTCTGACGATGCGGGCTTATGAGCAGATCCGCAACGATGTCTGTCTGCAGCGAATGAATGTCAAGCTGGTCGGCATCGGGGCGGGATTCGCCTACAGCGATCTGGGGCCCACTCATCACACGGTGGAGGATCTCGCCTTGATGCGAATCCTTCCGGGCATGACGATCTTCGCCCCGT
>PMBP01000151.1 GCA_003152975.1 Phycisphaerales bacterium
GTGAGCATCTGGAAGTTGGTGCAGGCGAGGGTGAACTTCAGGGTTCTATCCTTCAGGCCGGACAGATCGGACAGTTTGGGTTTGGAGGGTACGGAACCGTCCGTGGTCAGATTGATCAGTTCCTGGGTGAGGTCCATCGGGTTGAGGGATTTGGGGAAGCGGCCGCCGGAAAGTTCCTGGAAGTATTTGAGCGCGTCGATGAGCTCTTCGCCGTTGCCGAGACCTTTGAGGGAGATATCTCCCATCGAAGTAAATCCCTCCGGAATGACCAGAGAGAACATGTCCGGATCGCAGGGGACATTCCATTCGAAGCTGTCTATGAACATCTCGATTCGAGACCCTTCCTGAAACGCCTGACCTTCGATGGTCATCCGGAAGGGAAAACCCGTGCGGAGATCCACCCAGATCCGTGCGACGGAGTTCTTGAAGACGCCGCCGGTNNACGGCCGGATCGGTGGATTCAAAACCCTGGACCCCGACGCCATCGATCTGGCTTTTGCCCAGATCGGTGTAGCCCTCTTTCAAGAACTGATCGACCATCAATCGCGGGTCGGCGTTGTTCTGTTTGGTCTTGTCGAGCAGTTCGTCGGTCAGCGTGATCCGCATGTATTGTTTCATCTCGGGCATCAAACTGATCATGGTCTTGTCGCCGAAATTCATGATGGCGATGGAAGCCAGTTTGCCGTCCGCGGAACCGGACATTCGCATCCCCTGGCCGTTGGCAATAATGAGATCCATTTCCATGTTCATTTTTTGATCGGCGGGCAGGCCGGGCATGCCCGTCATGATCATGTGCATTTTGTAGGACATCGAGTTGATCTGTTCGAGTTTCTCGGCGACCTGGGCCAAGGCGATGGTGCCGCTGCCGAGTCCGAAGTACAAACCGAGCGCAACAGCGAAGATAACTGACGCCGCAATGGCGAATTTGGTAAAGGACGATTTCATAAGGATTCTCCTGATTCGGCTCAGGCCGGATCGGGAGGCCGGTTGGTCGACCGCAGTGTGATAGGCCTGCAGGACCTGCCAGCGGAGACGATCCTTGTGGCCAGGGTCGGGCGTATCGTCGATCCGCAGATTGGCAACGAGTTTTTCGAATTCGACCTCGTGGGGTTCCATGTTACCGGTCTCCATCTAATACGGGCTTGAGCTGGTTTCTGATTTTTTTTAGACTACGACAGAGCATGGTCCGCAGGGCCGACTCGCGTTTGCCGACGATCGCGGAGATCGCAGCAAAGTCCAGGTTCTCGAAGAACCGCAGGGTCAGGATGGTCTGTTCATCCCGGCCGAGGGTCTGGATCGCCCGCCAGACCGAGGGCCAATCGGGGCCGTCCGTTGGCGCCGGTACTTGGGTCGGGCCGAGCCGCCCCGCCTCGGCGGCCTGCTGCAGCAGGACTCGCCGCCGAAGCGTCGTGCGGATGTTGGTTGCGATATGATTGGTCGCGATGGCGTACAGCCAGCGCCGGTACTCGTCCTCTTCGTGGCCGCGAAAGTTCCGGATCGAACGCGCCGCGTCGAGAAAAACGGCCCCGACGACATCCTCGGCCACCGTGCGATCGAACAGCCGATGCACACAGTAGCGAAAGATCGGTTCGTAGTGCCGCTCGTACAGATCCGCCAGCATCCGCGCCTGCAAATCCTCGACCGGCCGAACCACGCCGTCGCCTTTGTTCCCGGCGATCCAGTTGTCTGCCACCGCTTCCGTCATATCAACCTTATCATCGCGCCGAATCAGGATTTGTTACACGTGATTGTTTATTGTAACCCTTTTCCGGTACGATGTGTGTGATGGTGTCATAAAATTCAGTTGGCTGTTTTGTTCCAAAAATGATATTGCCCTCCGAAAGGAACTGCCAAAACGGCATAAGTGACAGAAGTGGCCCCATTTTAGATTTTGAAACAAACCGCAAGTCCTTGCTGGCACTATGTTTACGATTTTGGGTTGGCCGGGCACGGGGTTTGCTAAAAATCAGGTGGAAAGAGGCCGGGGGGTACCCGGCCCAAATGAGGGGATTGCGATGAAGTTCGATAAATTTACGGTCAAGGCACAAGAGGCGATCGCCAGCGCCCAGCAGTTGGCGATGCGGCGGTCACATACGGTGGTTACGCCAATCCATTTACTCTCGACGCTGCTGGATGACGAAGAGGGGATGGCGGCGATGCTGCTCAAGAAGATCGGCACTAATGTGGGGCGCGTGCGGGGCATGGTCGAAAGCGAGCTGAAGCGCCTGCCGACGGGCTCGACGGGCGGGCAGATGATCCTGCCGGATCCGGGTTTTAGTCAGGTGATCCTGGACGCACAGAACCGCGCCGACAAGATGGGCGACGAATACCTTAGCGCCGAGCATCTACTGATGTCCCTGGCGGAGATCGACAGCGACGCCAAGCAGATTCTCAGCGTCAATTCCATCCGCGCTTCGACCATCCAGGAGGCGCTCAAAGATATCCGCGGAAACGAGAAGGTGACCAGCGATAGCCCCGAAGGGCAATACAAGGCATTGGAGCGATTCGGGATCGATTTACTGGATATGGCCCGGCAGGGCAAGCTCGACCCGGTGATCGGGCGCGAGGACGAGATTCGCCGGTGCATGCAGGTGCTCAACCGGCGGACCAAGAACAATCCGGTGC
>PMBP01000253.1 GCA_003152975.1 Phycisphaerales bacterium
ATCGACTCGTCCCACATGTGATACACCGTGATCTCGGCGTTCCGCGGGTCGAACCCCGCGCCCAGATCCGCCGCCTTGACCTTCATCGTCGTCAGCTCCTCGGCCGTCGGCTTGCGCTTCCACCCGCCGCCGGTCGTGCTCATCCACGGTACATCGAACCGGCTCTCGTGCGCGAGCCGCCCCGTCTTCGGCCACCGCGCCCGCGAACACATCCGCCCGTTGACCACCAGCGCCCGAAAATCCCATTTCCCATCCTTAACCTCCGGAAGCTGGGCCGCGTAATAATTCTCGCCGTCCTTCTGCCAGCCCGTAATCTTCCGCCCGCCGATCAGGATCGCCTTGCCCGCCTCCTTCGCTTTGATTGTCACTCCATTGTCGCGCCCATCCAGCACAATCGTCCGCTCGACAAAATATTCCCCCGCCGCAACCTCGATCACCTTGGCCCCGCTCTGCCGCGCCGCCTCCAACCCCGCTTCGATACTCGCGATATTCGTCCCCGGCGCGACAACGACCACCCCGCCTTCCGCCGCATACAATACCGCCGACAGACTCATCAATCCCGCCATTATCCCTATCAGGTGTTGATTCTTCATAGCTTCTCCCGATCAAACGCGACTGTTGCTTGTCATTCCCGCGAAAGCGGGAATCCATTCTGTTTATATATGGGCACCTCTAAAAATTGCCTATTTGCTTGAGAATGTGGCAAAAATATCGGCNNATATTTCTGTATTCGTGTTTCGAATTTGTTTCGGAATTCGACATTTGGATTTCGAATTTCATCTTATCCGTGAAATCCGCTGAGCGCAGCGGGGTCCCGATGTGTTGTATCGGGATGGTTGAATATTGTCTTTGCGGCTTGGCGACTTTGCTTGAGAATTAAATTGATAATGCTACCGCACCGCTTCCCGCGGAATAAAAAATCCCCCCGGCCCGATGCCCGCCGGATACGGCTCGCCGCTGTCCACCTTCCAGATCACCTGCACCTCCGTCAACGCTTCCGGCCCGTAAGTGGCCACATGCCCGTCCAGATACGCCGCCCGCACCCGAACCGCCGGCAAAGCGTTCGGCTCAGAATCCGTCTCGGCCGTCCCCCCCCACAAGGCCGACGACAGCAGCGTTCCCGCGTTCACCTGCGCTTGGCTAAATCGCTCGCAACTGCTGAACTGCCGCGGATTGCGCCAGTGGTCGTACCCCAGATAGTCGCTCATCACCAGCCCGCTTTCCCGCCCGCCCCCGCCGGGACTCGTCGGCCCGTGAAACATCCTCCCGGTTTCGCACAGATACCCCGTGTAACCCCACCACAAACAGGTGTTCCCGCTCACCGGATCCAGAACCGGCGCCGTGCCCGGGTGGTCCCACGCGTCTCCCGCCGCCCACGCCTGCTCCAGATACGGATACGGCCTGGGGGCGCTCGGACACGAAAGGACTCTCGGATCGGGAATGTAGTCGCGCAGGTATTCGGCCATTGATCGATGCAGACCCGGCGACCGTTCCCGATAGCCCGTCAGCATCATCGGCTCGGTCCAGTTCCAATACTCCCCGGTTCCGATCGTCGCCACCGACTGCGGCAACCGATCGGAAAAATCCGCGGCATATTCCTGCAATCCGCTGGCCACCTCTTTTTGGCGGGTCATGCTCACAATCCCCTCGGCCTTCCGCCGCACGGCCCGAATCGCCGGCGACAATATTCCCATCAGGATTGCCAATACGGCAACAACAGTGAGCATTTCAAGTAGAGTGAATCCCCCCGGCCCCCGATCCGTCGCAACAAACGCCCCTCGTTTTATGGAAAACACGGTTTTCCCCGTCTCTGGATATCCCTATCACTACGGGTTATTGTACCACGATCACACGGCTGTCAACAAAAATCTGTTCCCTTTCCATAATTTGCCATTCCCGCGAAAGCGCCGAATCCAGATCTATATCCTATCCCCTAAATCCTATATCCTTATTTCATTCGACTGCCCTCATCTCGATACATTCCGCCTCATAGGTTCCCCCGCCCGAATCGACTGCCCGCGCGCAAATGCGATGGACCCCGATCGACTGGAATTTCGTGTTGCAGGTCCAGCCGTTACCCCCGCTAAAATCGATGCAGGCCAGGATACCGTCCACATAAAATTCGACCTGTACGATCGTCACCCCGTTGGCGGCCATCTCCGTCTTAATATCGAACCGCCCCTGCCCCAGCGATACGACATCGTCGGTTCCCGATTTGACGATCCGAAACGATACACCGGGCTCGATCCACGCCAATTGCCGCAACCATGCCTCGGCGAGTTCCGCGACATCGGCCAGATCCACTCGGCCGTCACGGGTACTGTCATGGCTCAGCGGCCAGTCGCTCATACTGGCAAACGGCGTTCCCCCGGTAGCCCCTTGGTTCAATCGTCCCCCATTGGGCATCCGCTCCCGGCTCGGTCGGATTTCCGGATCTCCCGCATCAACACAGGGGCTGGTCACCTCATCCAAGATCCACAATCCCGAAGAAATCGAATCGCCGCCCCCCGAATCCGGCATAAATCGACCCCGTTGCGATTTCAGATGAAAATCGCCCCGCTGCGGATCGGCGAACAAAGGATCATTCCGGATATTCCCCGATCCGACAAAGATCATCCCTTCATCCTCGATGCAACTGTAAAACGCCTTGCACTCGAATAGATCCTGGCCGCTGTTGTACCACAGGATACAGTTGCGTATCGAGGGATGGCTTCCTTCATACGCCAAAACCCCATCGGGTGTCTGGACGATTGTCAGATGGGTCAGGGTCGGCGAACTGTTCTGCACGAAAACCCCGCCCAGGCATCCGCGAATCACGAAATTCCTCAGTACGCTTTCAGGCCCCTCCCCCGAATAGAATGAGACCCCATATTCCCCCGGAGCCGTCAGAATAGCCGCATCTGCCGCGCTGGTCAGCGTAATCGCCTTTCCATAAAAATAGATCGGCCCGACATAAACCCCCGGCCAGACCAGCACGATGTCCCCATTCCGGGCCGTATTGATCCCCTTCGGGATCGTTTTGAAGGCCGTCTCCCGGCTCAGACCGTCGTTTTTATCATTTCCCGCCGTCCCATCCACATGATAGACCAGATTGCCCAACCCCTTGCTGGCCTGCACCGTATCGCCGTAGGCCCCTTGGTTGATCCGATGTCCGTTGGGTTCCGGCTCCAGTTCGTAGGCATCCCGAAGATCTCCGGCATCGACGCACGGGCTGTGCTTGGCGTCGATCACCCATTTCCCCGTCTTGGGATTGAAACGGCCAACCACCGATTGCAGATGATAATCCAACGGCTCCCCCGCCCCCGTTGGCGCAAACAGCGGCGGGACATTGGTATTCCCGGCGCCCGCGTAGCCGCCCTTGATATCGCTGTAAGTAACCGGGCTGTTGACCGCCGGCTCGAGGATCTGCAATTCCTGGCCGCCATTTCCATAAACAATGCAGTTCCGGACCCGGATATCCGCCTTCGAGGCATAAATCCCCCCCGCCGGATAAGGAGGCATCGCGTTGGTCAGCATATTGTCGGCCACGGTGCAATTGGTGACCCCAACCTGGCAGGCCGGCCCCGTCAGACCTCCGGTGTAGGTGTCGTGTCGCCCGTCGATCCAGATCCCGCTCCCGATCTGGGCCGAGTTGGATGCGATGACGCAATGGTCCGCCGTGACCCTGGAGTACGGCCCGCCGATTGCGATCCCGCCGCCGGTGAGGTCCCCGTCGGAGTCGCTTGCCAGGAACTCGCAGCCCGCGATTTCCGCGGCGCTGGCCCGAACATAGATTCCCCCGCCCAGGCCGTTGTAGTACACGCGGTTTCCGCTGATGACGCATGCCCGAATCGTCGCCTCGCTCCGACGCAGCAGCGCAATCGCACCGCCATACCCGCCGGATTTGGCGTTGCCCAGCCCCCCGGCCTTGCATCCGGTGATCCGGCAATTCACGATCGCCGGCGTTCCGTTCACACAGCCGATCCCCCCGCCGAATTCCGCCCCGCTGGCCTTGATTACGCAGTCGGCGATCGTCGGCCCGGCGTTCTCGCAATAGAGGGCCCCGCCCACCGGATTCGTGGGACCGGATATGAACGATACGGTATCGAGGATGCTGGCATTACCGGGAATATTCCCATACTGAATCGTAAATCCCTGGATAACCGTCCCGGGCCCTTCACCTTGGTGGATATAAAATGCCCGGTTACTCAGCTTCCCAGGACCTTGATAGGGTCCCTGACAATCGAGAATCGTCTGCTCCGCCCCCTTCTCGCTGCGGACCGTGATGGGCTTTCCGCGCAGTTCCAGATTCCAGTTCCCCTCCCCCCAGTAAGTGCCCGGCGAAACCACGACCTCCCGCGCCGCCGCGGCCGCATCGATCGCCCTCTGGATCGTCGAATAATCTGCGGGTACATGTATCGCCGACGCCTCCGATTTCAGTTCGATCGCCAGATTGGCCAGGAATCCATAGGTTCCCGCGAATTTCACATAGCAGGCGCCGTCGTTGGAAGCGATCTTGATCGTGTGATGACCCGCGTCGAGGTTCACCGGAATCGTCCAGGTCCGCCCGTCCCCCGATACCGACACTCTCAGGAATCCCAGGGGGTCGGGCATCGTTGCCGGGTTCGCGGGCAGGATGTCAAATTCCAGTTGCCCCAGGACCCGTTGCGGATGATACGATGACCCAAGCGGGAAACAATAGCTCAGGTGCGCAGCGACCCCGCCAACTCCCCAAAAGCCCAGTCGCGGATCCTGTTGTGTCGATGGGGCCAGGGTCAGGAACGGCTGGGCCGGAGGATAGCCCCACTCGGACCCCAATACCGAATGGTCGAAACTGTCGGCCTTCAGTTGATCCGTCGAAAAGGTGTCGCGGTAGGCATATTCCCACTCCGCAAGGCAGGTCCCCGCCCACATCCCCAGCGCAACGGCAAACAATGCCGCAAATCCTCCGATCCTGTATCTCATCATTTTCTCCCCATAATCTCGTGTCAATGCGGCCCTCCGCGGCCGCCCCCCGCCTACTCCATCAATTGCATCAGCCACCAATCGCCCGCTTGATCGTGATGGAATGTGGACGGAACCATCGCCGGCTCCGTCGCGCGATCATTCGAGTCGGCGGGATATGAAAAAGTCAGGGTTCCCTGCGAACCGCCGCCGCCAAGGGTGATGGATTCGATCCAGTCGCGGCTCAATGAAATCGTGTATCGAATCTCCAGTTTATCCTTTTTAATCGTAACGGCCGCGCGATCCTCATCGACGCGCCGCGTGTCGGCCCCGATTCCCCGTACCGCCGCATCCCGACGAACGGTGTCAATCGCGTGAAGTCCCATCCAGGGCCGCATCAAACCCTCGAACAACCGCCCGCTCGGGTATCGCTCCACCCGCCCGTCGGCGCCGATCCATTCGCTGCCGGAGGCCGTGTCGATCAGTCGGTCCAGGCCGATCGTCAGGTCCAGCCATGGCCGATGGGCCTTGCAGGCCGCATACGCCAGCGGCGTCTGTCCGATGCCCCGCACGCTTTTGCCGTGGATCTGCCCGCTGACGCTGAATCGCGTCCAGCCCTGCTTGTGGGCTTCGTCGCGGCGATCGACCCGGGTCATCGATGCCGGCCAGTTCGATTGAAAATATTCTTCCTCCAGAAGATTCAGATGCTGCTCGATCTGCGATCGCGTTCGCCCGGCCTGCGAATCCTCGATCACCAGCAATCCCCGTTGGGGCGTCGCCAGGTGCATCCCGATCGGGACCGGCGCACGGCCTCCCGCCGATGGCCCCNNGTGACCAGCCGTGCGGCCGCGTCATAATGGTAATTGGCGACCGCGTTTTGCAGGGATACGCACTCGCCGTTGCCGGCGCCCAGCCGAACCACGCGAAGCATCAAAGGACCGTTGGCGCCTTCCGGGAAATACAGCCAACGAGATTCATCACCCTCCTCCGCCTTCCCAAGACCATCCACCGAAGCCGTTGTCTGCACAACTGGCGTAACTGCTTGTCGAAAAAACAGATGCGTTAATGGGGTATCCACCACCGTCGAGCCGACGGCGACAATCGTGCCGGCCGACATCGTGACCAACGCCAGTTTGGTGGTAACAATTCCGGCGATCGACGCAACCAGGCCGACCTTCATCGTCGCGGCCGGAACGGACACGCGAATCGCCGCCGCCTGCGTGGCGGCCGTCATCTTGCCGAACAAAACCAGGGCCATGACCAAAGCGCCTTTGCCCAGGCCGTAGCGGCCCAGCTCTTTGGCCAGGGCACGCTTGGCCCGAAGGAACAGCATTTGCGCCGCAAACTCCGAGCAGCCAAGGACTTGCGAGATCTCGGCGTAACTCAATTCCTCAAAACATCGCAAACTGAGGATCGTCCGGTGCCGCTCGCTGATCGACTGCATCGACTGCGAAACCACCTGCCGAAGCTCGTTGCCGATCAGTTGCTCCAAGCCGTTGGGTTCCTGGCCCGAGCAAGTCGCTCGCTGCAGTAAGTCTTTGGGATTGTGGTGTTTGTGTTCGGTCCGACGATAGCTGCGGAACTTGTTGAGGGCGATGCCGTACAGCCACGGAAGGAACCGTTCGGTATTCTTGAGTTTTCCCAGGATCTTCATCATTTCCAGCACCGTTTCCTGAACCAGATCTTCGGTAACATCGTGTCGTAAAGTCATTCGGTACAAGTGGTTGCGCAATCTATCCGCCGCGAACTCAGCCAGGCGACTTCGACTGTCCGGATCGCCCCGTCTGGCCTGTTCGACCCATTCGAGCCATGGTTCAGGATTGATCATAGTTTCCATACTATAGTGGACAACGATCTTCAAAAACCAACGCGGATTTCAACGGCTTATCCTCTCTCCAGTTATACCAAATTCCGGCGGACTAAATCGAACAAAAAGCTTTGACACCGCGAAAAAACCGAGTACGATATTCTGCTATAGAAAAATCGTCTGGAGAAAATTATGAATCCCAAAGTCAGTGTCGAATATATCGATTCGGTCGTCGTGGCAACCTTCACATCCGAGAGGATTCTTGAGGATGTCGATATTCAGGCGTTGGAAAAAACGCTTCTTCCCCTGGTCGATCAGGATCATAAACCCTTTATTGTAC
>PMBP01000304.1 GCA_003152975.1 Phycisphaerales bacterium
GGAAGGGGAAGAACGCGTCGGATCCCATCGCCGAGCCCTGGGCCAACTCGCCGGCATGGGCGACGGCGATCTTGCCGGAATCCACGCGGTTCATCTGCCCGGCCCCCACGCCGACCAATCGGCGGTCGCGGACCAGCGTGATCGTGTTGCTCTTGACATGCTTGGCGGTGATCCAGGCGATCCGCAAGTCCTCGAGCTGGCGATCGGTGGGCTTTTTCTTCGTCGGATAGGTCAGCCCGGCCGGTTCCCACCCCGCCAGGTCCCGCTGCTGAAGCAGCAGCCCTCCGACAATACAGCGGATGTCAAACTCGTCGCGATGGATCGACCGCCGCGCCATCGGCCCGGTCTCTAGGAGCCGCACCCGCTGGCCCCAGGCCTTGGAGTTACGAATCACATGCAGGGCCTCCGGTGAATAGTTCGGCGCGATGATGACTTCGGCGAAAAAGCCCCCCGCACCCTTATCCTTGCCGAAGCGGTCATAGGATTCCATAATCACCGTCGCCAGTTCCTGGTCGATATCGCGGTTGACCGCGACGATCCCGCCGAACGCGCTGACCACATCGCCGAGGTAGGCCTTCTCGTAGGCCACGCGGATATCCGGATCGACGGCGCAGCCGCAGGGATTCATGTGCTTGACGACGACGGCCGCCGGCTCCTCGAATTCCTTGACCAGCTCGAAGGCGGCATTGGCGTCCATGAGGTTGTTGAAGCTGATGGGCGTGCCGCCGGTCAGAAGCCGCGCGTGGCCGACGCAGCATTCGCCGCTGTCCGGATAAGTGTAGAAAGCCCCCGTCTGATGCGGATTTTCCCCGTAGCGAAGTTCGCGGTCCCGTGACAACGACAGCGTGACCAGGTCGGGATAGGGGATATCGGCCCGCTTGTTCAGATACGCCGCGATGGCCGAATCGTATGAGGCCGTCATAGCAAAAGCCGCCCGCGCCAAGTCCCTCCGCAGGTCCAGATTCACCGCGCCGTCATTGGCATGCATCTCCTCCAGTACGCAGTCGTACTGCTCGGGGCTGGTTATCACCGTCACATAGGCATGGTTCTTGGCGGCCGAACGGACCATGCTCGGCCCGCCAATGTCGATATTCTCGATGGCTGTCTCCCAGGTGCAGTCCGCGGCGGCCACGGTCTTTTCAAAGGGGTATAGGTTCACGCACACCAGGTCGATCGGCTCGATGCCGTGTTTCTTCATTGCCTCGGCGTGGTCGTCCTTGTCCCGCAGGGCCAACAGTCCCCCATGGATCTTCGGGTGCAGGGTCTTGACGCGGCCGTCCATCATCTCTGGAAAACCGGTCACGACATCGATCGAGGTCACCTTGATCCCCGCCTGTTGCAGGGTCTTGGCCGTTCCCCCGGTACTGATGATCTTCACGCCCATCGCCGACAGTTTGCGGGCGAAATCCTCAACCCCCGACTTGTCCGACACGCTAATCAGTGCCGTCTTGATTTTCACTTCCATGCGATTTCCCTCTCCTGTCGGCCATGAGGCCGCCGTTAGGATTGAAACGCCGTTCGTCTGCCGAGCCACAGTCCCTGTTCCCGGCGGGTGATTACCGATTGGGCACGATCTCGATACAGCCGACGCGCCCCGCTTCGTCCGCCCCGTACAGGATCGAATCCGTACGATTGACCGCCGTGTAGCGGAGGGGCGAAAAATTCAGGGTATAATCGATCTTTCCGGTTGAATTCCGGATCGCCACCAGCGTCGCCGGCCGGGCATAGACGAAAGCCGTATCGTCCTTCTCGGCAATCAGCGTCACACCCTGCGGAAGATGCCATCGCTCCAGGCCGGTTTCTTTGTCCACCGCAAAGAGCCCCTTATCGCCGACGGGCTGATAAACGACCTTGGACCCGATGATCGGCGCCCACAGGTTGGCCACGCCGGTCTGAAAATTCTTCGGCCAGCCGTTGGAGCCGGTGAGCACATTGAGTTTGTACAGCTTGGTATCCAGCCCGGCGACATACACCCACTCGCCGTCCCGCGCCATCGCGGCTCGCACTCCGCCCGATAGGTCATACTGCCACTCCTTGACCGGGGCCTTGGCCTGAATGCGGACCACGCTGCCCCCCGTCGTGGCAAACACCACAAAATCCTCATCCACGACCGCCGCCGAGATCGCGGAATCGTCGTCGGCCGTCGCGGAGAATTTCTGATAATATTCCCCCGGCATCATCACGCGCAGACGCCCGTGGGGATCGGCCAGATACAAGCTCTCCTTGTTACGAAGAATGCCGAAGATCGTGCCGGTACCGATCGAGCTCATGTCGGTATTTTCCGTGATCACCCCCAGCCGGGGATCGACCACTTTGAGCCGGCTGCCCACCATGAACCACGCCTTGCCGTCGTAAAAAGACGGATCCTGGATCGGGAGCCCTTTCTGCGCCAGCGGGAGCCCGAACCGCAGCGCCCCTTTGGCTCGCTCGATACAAAACAGGTGGTTGGTGGTCGTGAGGATATACAGGTAGGCATCCTTCACCAGCATGCGATCCACCCCCTCGCCGGTCTGGAGCGGCAAATTCACCTGCCAGGCCAGACGCAGTCCCGCGTAGCCCAACAGCGTCGGCGACAGAATCGCTTCGCCCCCCGTCGGCGCCGCCGGCGCCAGATTAACGGCCGCTCCCGCCGTCGCCAACACCCCCACCCATACCGCCATCGTCCATCTGCTCATCATCAGCTCGTTCCTACTGTTCGTTCGTCCATCGCCGCCACTCAGGTCAGATCCACGAAATCCGCCAGATCGACCTGGTGCTCCTGTTCAAAGGACCGCATCCGCTCGATCCGCTCGACATCATCCTTGATCCGTGTGGCTAACTTGAAGATGTAGGGCTTGCCCGCCAGTCGGTTTTTCAGGTCATCCAGCATCGGATCCCAGCTTCCGCCATACAACTGGGCCTTCAGCACGATCAGCATCTTGTGTTCTTCGCCCAGGCCACGGACAAAATCGCTGACCGCCGATGCGACGGAAAAGGACGCTCGATTCTCGGATGGATCGGACAGAGCCATTGCACACCTCGTTTCAGCCGACAGTGTACCCGCGCCGGACCTCGGATGCAATCAAAATCGGCCAGTTCGGCCGCGGTTTCGCTCAGGACTCGATCCGGGCGTACTGCGACATCCGGACAATCATCGCCGCCTTCCGAGGATCCAGGGGGGCCAGGCCCTCCTGCGGCTCGGCCGGTTCGGTTCCGTCCACCACGCAACGGGCCCGATCGGCCAGGTCCTTGGCCTTCTGGGGATCCATCCCCTCAAAAGTCACGACATCGTAGGCCAGGATGGTGGCCGTGTTCTCGTTGAAGCGGGCAAATCCCCCGTTGATCAGATAATAGGCATTCGGGTGATCGGGGATCTCCTCGATTCGGACCAGGCCGTATCCGAGCACGCACATCATGGGGCAGTGATTTCGAAGTAGACCCCACTGCCCGTCATGGCCGGGAATGATCAACAACCCCGCCGGGCCGTCGTAGAGCTTGCCCTGGGGGGTGTAAAATGAAACGTGAAATAAGCTGCCCGTTGGACTGACCATGGTTCGATTACTTCCTCACGACCTTGTCCTTGGCCTCGTCCACCACGCCAATATACATGAACGCCATTTCCGGCAGGTGGTCCCATTTACCCTGGCAGATTTCCTTGCAGCTCCGCACGGTTTCCTCGATGGGCACATATTTGCCTTCCATGTTCATAAACTGCATCGTCACCGTGAACGGTTGCGAGAAGAACCGCTCAAGCTTCCTCGCCCGGGCCACCGCCAACTGGTCGGCGCGGCTCAGTTCCTCAACACCGAGAATCGCGACGATGTCCGCCAGGTCACGGTACCGCTGCAGGTATTCCAACACCTGCTGGGCAATGTCGTAATGCTCCTGCCCCACGACATTGGGATCGAGAATTCGCGACGAGCTGCCCAGCGGGTCGATCGCCGGGTAGATGCCCTTTTCCGCGATCTTTCGCGACAGCACCACCGACGAGTCTAAGTGCGTAAAGGTTGTCGCCGGAGCCGGGTCGGTCAAATCGTCAGCCGGCACATACACCGCCTGCACCGAGGTAATCGCGCCTGCGTTCGTCGAGGCGATGCGTTCCTGCAAAGTGCCCATCTCCGTTGCCAGCGTCGGCTGATAGCCCACCGCCGACGGAATCCGCCCCAGCAGCGCCGACACCTCCGAACCGGCCTGGCTGAACCGGAACACATTATCGATAAACAGAAGCGTTTCGCTCTTGCTCATCTCACACAGGTACTCGGCCATCGTCAACGCCGTCAGGGCCACGCGAAGCCGCGCGCCCGGCGGTTCGTTCAT
>PMBP01000011.1 GCA_003152975.1 Phycisphaerales bacterium
CATCGTCCCCGAACTGAATTTCTAACGGCACTGAAATCCTGTCAGCACTTAAAATGGATAGAGCGATCTTGAATCGGTTGACGGTAGTCGTCACAATCTTGGGCGCCCTTTCGATGCTCAACCTCGCCGCGGCCGCCCAAGCCCCTTACGAAGTTGGCCGATACTGGGAATACGATCTCCAGGGCCCTCGTCCCGGCGCCACGGAACCTGTTGCCATCGACGGTCAGAGAATTCTGCAAGTCCTCCAAACCATCGGCGATGGTACAGAGCAACGATGGATCATCGAGGACCGCTTCACCAATGACCCCAACATTATCGGCCGCCTTCATGTCCGCAACGATCGAATGATCACCGCCATCGTGATCGAAAACGAAAAAGGCGAATCACTGACCCTCTCGTACTCCGAGCCCCTCCCATACCAGACCGCAGACCTGGCCGTGGGTGACTCGATGCGAATCGTAACCGAGCTGGTCACGCAGCCCGGGGGCTACAAAGTGCCCTGCACGCTTCAGATCACCCGTCTCGACGACCAGACCCTCGACACCCCCGCCGGGCGATTCCCCGATTGCCGCGTCTTCCGCAGCGTCACCGATACGATCATCGATATCAAGATCGCCAAAATCCCCATCCGGGAAAGCCGGCAGTGGTGGTACAGCGACCGCGTCGGCGCTGCCGTCAAAGAATGCTATACCCGCGACCCCGTCAAGTTCCTCACCTGGTCCAGGGACTCCTATACCTCCACCAGCACCCTGACCGGCTTTGGCGTCCGGGGCGTATCTGAAAATCAGCAGGCCGCCGCGAACCGCGATGGAATCCTCATCGCCGCCCCGCTCGCCAATGCCGGTATTAGTCCCAACTGGAAATGGATTCCGGCTTTAATAATTTGTATGATTGTGGCAGCCATCGGCCTGCGGCGATTCACAATCATTCGGTCAGGACGGCAACAAACGGGTCACGATTAATAGTATGGCTTCGATTCCGAGAAATGCATCGATGCCCGGCAACTTGCGATCGACTGGTTTGGCGAGCACCTGAAAAAAGGAGAATCATGAATATGATATTGAACAGACAACCACTGGACCGGCGCCAATTCCTGAAAAGGGCCGCGCAGGCGGCCGCTACAGTGGCGGTTTCTGGCAGTATCATCTCCGTGGCCACTCCGCTGGCAGTCCATGCCGGCCAGCCGGTCCCTTCACCTGCCCCGAGGATATCCTATTACTGTAACGGCGAGATTCATATCACGGAGCTTGGCAAGCCGGAAGGTATACCGCTGACAACGGGACACTGGGACTTCAAACCCTCCTGGTCGAAGACCGGAGACAGGCTCATCTTCTTTCGCCGATTGAAGGATGATCCTGTCACCGTGAAATGGATAACCGAGATTTGTATTATCGGAATTGNNGATTTCAATCCCACCTGGACGCGCGATGGATTGAATACGCCCCTCTGGAACCGAAAGAATCCGGCGACGGGTTCCTTCTTCGTGATGCAGAGCAAGATCGGCAACAAACCCGGCCAGGAGGTTGCCCTCACCGATGCGAGCTATCATACCTGGGTCTACTCGACACTCATAGACGGCCGTTTGCTCGTGCAGTGCTCACATCCGACACAGGGCTTTGGCTATTTCCTGATGACACGCAAAGTCGGTGGAACGCCCCTCTATGAACGCATTGACTGCGAACTGGCCAAGCAAGGCCTGCTGGACCGGATCAGCGCCTCGCCCAGCGAGACGAAGGTCTGCTTCGAGTTCCAGACGGGATTCGAGTACAAAGACCCCGGGCGAACGCTCGACATCGCTGACTTCGATGTGAAGAATCGCACGATCACAAATGTCAAGGCGATTGCCAACAAGGAAGGCAAACCAATCTGGTATGCCTACCCGCGCTGGATCGGAGGCGAGGCCGCGGTGGTGTACCACTCCTACGAGAGCGGGAAGGGCCAACTCTATGTGTACAGCATGAAGGACGGCTCGACAAAGCGCGTGTCAACCAACGCCGGCGCCGACTACAGGTATCCGCACGGAGAAGCGGCGCCGTGCTGAAGAAGGGCGAGGACCCATGCAGACGAAAAGAACTCTTGGAAGACGCGAATTCCTGAAGAAGACGATTCAAACCGCTGCCGCTGGCGCGGTGTTTGCCGGCGGCACCTTGAGTACATCCGCAGCCCAGACCAACGAAGAAAACACGAATCGGGTGGAGGCCATTCCGACCCGCACTTTGGGCAAGACCGACCTGAAACTTCCGATCCTCGGATTCGGCGGCGCCGCGCTGCCGACGGTATGGGGCAATCCGCTGTCGCGAGAGGATCGCATCCAGTTGGTTCGCTACGCCTACGACCGGGGCGTACGCTATTACGACACATCGCCCGTGTATATGGAGAGCGAGGCGATTCTCGGCGAGGCGCTCAAAGACCGGCGNNACGAAAGTCGAGACCACCAAGCCACAAGAGGTGCGCAAGTCGGTCGAGTCGTCACTAAAAACGCTCCAGACCGATTACTTGGATATCCTACTCATCCACGGTACGCCGGGAATTCAGGACATGAGCGTTGCGCAGGCGATGAAAATTCACGCCGAGTTGGTCAAACTTCGTGATGAAAAAATCACCCGGTTTGTCGGACTCTCCGCGCATGGCTACTTCGACAAGGCGCTCGCCCTGCTCACGTCGGGCGGCTTCGATTGCTGCATGTTGTCCTATGGCTACATCCCCCGGGGCTACG